>JAFZMK010000095.1 GCA_017553285.1 Rhodocyclaceae bacterium | reverse complement strand
TTGGCGGCAATGCTGACGACCGGATGCAAATGATGGGCGGCGGCGCGCAATTCGCGACGGCGGGCAGAATCGAGAAGAATCATGATGGGCAAGGCGGCAAAAGCCAAAGCAAAAGAAGCCCGCATTCTAGCGCAGCCGCCCGCAGGGGAACGCAGCCATGAAACGAACCAAAAGCGGGCGCGCGTGGATGCACGAACACGTCACCGATGTCTGGGTGCAGCGCGCGCGGCGCGAAGGCTGGCGCTCGCGCGCCGCTTTCAAACTGATGGAAATTGACGAGCGCGACCACCTTTTGCGCCCCGGGCAAGTCATCGTCGACCTGGGCGCCGCGCCCGGTTCGTGGTCGCAGGTAGCAGTGGCGCGCACCGCACCGGACGGGCGCGTCTTTGCGCTGGACTTGCTGGCGATGGAACCCATTCCCGGCGTGCACTTCATTCAGGGCGATTTTCGCGAAGACGCCCCGCTGCGCCAGTTGCAGGATGCGCTCGCCGGTGCGCAGGTCGATGTCGTGCTCTCGGACATGGCGCCCAACATTTCCGGCGTCGCCGTAGCCGACCAGGCACGCGCCGCCTATCTGGCAGAACTCGCCGTAGACTTCGCCGTCCAACACCTCGCCCCGCAAGGGCGCTTGCTGGTAAAAGTATTCCAAGGCGGCGACTTCCCCGCCCTGCGCGCCCACTTCACCGCGCATTTTGCGCAAGTAGAAATCCGCAAACCCAAAGCCTCCCGCGAACGCAGCCCCGAAGTCTACCTGCTCGCCACCGGCGTAAAAACGCAGCGCTAAGCACACGCGCGCCATGCCGTCCATGATGCCATGGCACCTCTGCCGGGATTGCGCCTGAAAGTAAAAAGGGTTTCCAGCGTGAATGCTGGAAACCCTTTGTGTTTTTGGTCGGGGCGGCGGGATTCGAACTCGCGACCCCTTGCACCCCATGCAAGTGCGCTACCAGGCTGCGCTACGCCCCGACACGAAGCCCGCAATTCTAGCGCCCGTTGCGCGCTTCGGCAAGTGGGGGCGACGGAGAAAAATCACCGCCCTGTTTTTCGCAGCCCCAACACGCGCCGCACGCAGGGATTGCCAACGCCGCGCAAATCGGTATAATGCCGCCCGCGGGGTGGAGCAGTCTGGCAGCTCGTCGGGCTCATAACCCGAAGGTCGGAGGTTCAAATCCTTCCCCCGCAACCAATTCCCACAACAGGTCGCCTGCCCAGCAGCGCGGCCTGTTTTGCTTTGGACAGGCAAACTTCGTTGCCCACCCTGGCGCGGAAGAAAGAGGTGCTGCGATGCAAATCCGTTCTCCCGCAACCATTCCCGCCGCCGTTCTGCCGCCATGACGACCGCCACACACCCGCTGCACGCCTTTCCCCCGCTTGTTGACGAACACGCGCACACCCTCATCCTCGGCTCCATGCCTGGTCAAGCCTCGCTGCAAGCCGGGGAATACTACGCCCACCCGCGCAACGGTTTCTGGCCCATCGTTGCCGAAGTCATGGGCTTTGCCGCCGACCTGCCCTATCCGGAACGTTGTGCTGCGCTGCTCGCGCGCGGCTGCGCGCTGTGGGACGTGCTCGCCACCTGCGAACGCGCAGGCTCGCTGGATGCCGACATCCGCAACGGCACGCCCAACAACTTCCCCGCCTTTTTCGCACAATACCCGCGCATCACCCGCGTGTTCTTCAACGGCAGCACCGCCGAAGGCGAGTTTCACCGCAAAGTGCTGCCCGAACTGACGCGCCTCGGCATCGCCCCGCGCCTTGCGCTACACCGCCTGCCTTCCACCAGCCCGGCACACGCCGCCCTGCCCCGCGCCGAAAAAATCGCCCAATGGCGCGCGGCGTGGGAAAGCCGATAAGCAACCCGCGCCAGACCTTCCTTGCGCCCCCTGCCCACGCGCACGAATGCCGAATCCCGCGCGCGCACTTCCAGCGGCGCGAGCACTTGACGATTGTCAAAACGGTAAGCAATCTTTTCCGCCATCATTCCGAAAGAAAACTTGCACTTTTTTGAGAAGACCACAGCAACGTGGGGCGATTCTTTCCTGACCCTCGTCATAACACTACCCGGACATGAAAAAAGCACCCCCCCCCCCCCCCCCCGCAAGAAATAACAAGAAAACACGCATTCAGACAATCTGAAGAATGCGGCATAAGAAACAAAAGCGCTGACGGGCTGCGTGGATTAGGAGCACTTAATGTCGCCATTGCACATTTTGTAGCAGCATTCATACCAAGTATGCTACACAATAACTATCCAGGAGTGTTTGCGGCAAACAATAACCCAAGCAGCACTTTTAATTTAATGACATCGCCAATTGCTTCGCTTTTTTATAACGGACATTTTGCTGTTTTGATCTTTTTTGCCCTGTCGGGATACGTTGTCACCTTGCCATACAAGGAGAATTCCAAAGGCGGAGTGGATATACTAAAGAGAAGATTGTGGGCACGATATTTTAGGCTAAATATTCCAATAGCAGTTGCAGTATTTACTTCTTACCTTGTATACAAACTAGGATTGTATTGGAATGTTGAGGCATCGGAAATCTCAGGCTCTTTGAAGTGGTTAAAAAACTACTACCCTAATAATCTAACCGCCATTTCCGCCGTGAAAGAAGCGGGACTCTCATCAATTATCGGCAGTTCCAATTTTATACCGCCGCTTTGGACTATAAAGATAGAGTTTATCGGTTCTCTTTACATTCTTGCATTTTACATATGTAAACCCAAAAAAACTACCGCATTGCCAATGCTTTTGCTTCTTGCCTTCGTGTATCTTCTACATGGAAGAGAGTCAATATATTACCATACAATGTTTCTAGGTTCAATTATCCCTGCACTAAAAAATAAGTGGAAATGGCTTCTGTTCGTCACTGGTATATACCTTGGAGCATTTCAGTTCAATTCAATTTATTATGATTTTATGCCTGCAGTTGATTTTATGGGATGGGAGAAGAAAACTTTTTATAATGCAATTGGGGCATTGCTTTTGTGTACAGCGATAGTTAATGGCTTCCAGTCTAAATTCTTTGCAAGAAAACCAATTCAGTTCTTAGGTAAAATCGCATACTCACTTTACCTACTCCACTTCATCATTCTTTGCTCTATTTCTTCTTTCGTTTTCGTAAGTGTTCCAAACTCAAAAATAAATTTGTTAATAAATCTAACGGTTTATATTTGTTTATGTTTGCTTTCCGCAAGGTTTTTTTCAGTTTATGTTGTCACGCCATCAATAAGGTTAAGCCATAAATTATCATCAGTTATGTTCGGTGACTTGAACAGGGGCTACGCGCGGACGCAGACCCTTGCTACAGGCTCCAAGCGAGCTGGACATTGATACGGCATCAAACTGCCCTTTGAATCTGGCAACAATGACAGCGTCCGGGCATGGCTGAGGTCGAAATATTCCCCCGCATCATGACGAAAATTGCTTGATTTCCATGCGGGATACGCCCTTTCCCTGCAACCGCTGCGGCGCGTGCTGCCGT
>JAFZMK010000094.1 GCA_017553285.1 Rhodocyclaceae bacterium | reverse complement strand
GCTTGGGCAAGGGAAAGCGAGGTGGTGGCCAATTCGTTTTCGGCGTTGAGTAGTTCAAGCGTGGTTCGTTCGCCAATCTTGCGCCCCAGGCGGGTGGCGTCCAGCCGTGCTTGACTGGCTTGCTGCGCTTGTTCCAGTGCCTTGATGCGTTCTGCGCCGACACTTAGCCCGAGCCAGGCGGCGCGCACTTGCTGTGAGATGTGCTCTTTTGTCTGTTCGGACTGCGCTTGTGCTTTGTCCAGCAAGTGCAGGGCTTCGGCTTGCTTGGCGCTGCGGTATCCGCCAGTAAAGAGCGGCACGGTGAGCTGTACGCCGACCATCCAGTTCGTGCCGCTGTTGCGGGCATCGCCAAAATGACCGCTGCCGGAGAGCCGTTCTTTGCCCGCCTGGGCGATGAGATCGACGCTGGCCGAGGCGCTTGGGCTGTGCTTTTCGGCTTCTTGTTTTGCTACTTCGGCAGCCAGCCGTTGCGCGTGGATTTCAGGGTTGTTCGCTTGCGCTTCGGTCAGCCAGAAGTCGAGCGGCGCGAGTTGCTCCGCAGCGCCTTTCTCGCCGCCGGGAAGGTTGGCCGATAGCGCATCGGGGGCAAGCCCGGTGCTGTCTGCCAACAGATTGCGTTTGAGCTGCAAGTCGCTTTCGGCGGCGAGCACTTGTGCTTGCAAGGTGGCCAACTGTGCGAGTGCTTCATGTGTGTCGGTGACGGGGGCGTCGCCCAGTTTGAAGCGTTCTTGCGCTTCCTGCGCCGCTTTTTGCACGGCATCGAGTTGTTGCCGATAGATGCGCACACTTTCTTCGGCAATGGCGAGCGCGAAATAGTGCTCTGCGGTGCGCAGAATCAGGCTTTGTTCGGCACTTTGCCATTGCAGCGCGCCCAGGTCGGCAGAGCGGTCGAGTTGGCGCTGTTCGGCGTGGCGCTTGGGGTTGTAGAGCGGCTGCGTGGCGACAAGGGCAAGACGCGAGGCGGTGCCCCTGGTCACGGAAGTGCTGAAACCCACGTCGGCAGATTGCCCGAAGCCGGGCGCACTGAATTGCGCGCCGCGTGTGTCGGTTTCGTTGCCGGCAACCCCCGCTGTGCCGGAAAGATGAAGGTTGGGGCGCCACAGTGCGTGCGCTTGCTCGCGCAGGGTTTGCGCGGCTTCATGGGCGGCGCGGGCGACGGCGTATTCTTTGTCGTGCGCTCTGGCCGCTTGCCAGGCTTCCAGCAGCCCCGTGGCCATCGCTGCGCTCGGCAAACCATGCAAGGCCAGCGCCAGCAAGGCGGGCAGGAAAGTGTGAACGGCACCCGGTTTCATCATGGTTTTTCTCCTTGTTGGAGGATGGGTTGGGAGGCGGGCAGGGCGCTGGCGGAATGCTCCGGCGCAGTGATGGTTTCCTGCCGGTTTTGATAGGCGATGAAGTAGAGAATCGGGATGACGACCAGGGTCAGCACGGTGGAGACAAAAATGCCGAAAATCAGCGAGATTGCCAGACCGTTGAAAATCGGGTCGTCCAGAATGAAAAACGCCCCCAGCATGGCTGCCAGCCCGGTGAGTACGATGGGTTGCGCGCGCGTGATGGCCGAGCGCACGATGGCGCGCTTGAAGGCGATGCCCGCGCGCACTTGCAGCTTGATGAAGTCCACGAGCAAGATGGAGTTGCGCACGATGATGCCGGCCAGCGCAATCATGCCAATCATGCTGGTGGCGGTGTATTGCGCGCCCAGCAGGGCGTGCCCCGGCATGACGCCGATGATGGTCAGCGGAATCGGCGCCATGATGACCAGCGGGGTCAAATAAGAACCAAAATGGGCAACGACCAACAGGTAGATGAGCACCAGCCCCACGCCGTAGGCAATGCCCATGTCGCGGAAGGTCTCATAGGTGATTTGCCATTCGCCATCCCATTTCAGCGCGTAGTCGCGCCAGGCGTCCGTGGGCGGGTGGATGAAGTATTCCTGCAATGCGCCCCCATTGGGAGTGACGATTTGCGCGATGGCTTGACGCATCTGGAACATGCCGTAGAGCGGGCTGTCAATCGCACCGGCCATGTCGCCGGTGACAAAATTCACCGGCAACAAATCCTTGTGATAGAGCGGCGCTTCTTGCGTTTGCGTATTCAGCGTGACCAGTTCGCGGATGGGCACGGGCTTGCCTTGCGCGCTGCGCACGGTCAGTTGCAGCAGGGCGTCCAAATCGCCGTGGCGCTGCGGCGGCAGTTGCAGCACGACGGCAACCGGGTATTTGCTCTCATCATGCAAGAAGGTGCTGGCATCGCCCGCAAGCGCGGCGCGCAGCGTGCGCACGATGTCTTGCTGCGAGATGCCCAGTAAAGCCGCCTTGTGCCGGTCGATGCGCAGCGTTTGTTTGGGGGCGGGGGCGATGGAGCTGTCATCTACGTCGACCACGCCTGCGGTGCGCTCAAAGATGGCGCGCACGGACTGGGCGAGTGCTTGTCGCCCGGCTTCATCGGGACCGTAAATTTCGGCCACGATGGGCGAGAGCACGGGCGGCCCCGGCGGGACTTCCACCACTTTGACGTTGGCACCAAAGCGCGCGCCCACCTCTTGCAACGCTGGCCGCAGCCGGGAGGCAATGGCGTGACTTTGTTCGCGGCGCGCGGATTTGTCTTGCAGATTGACCTGCAAATCCCCCATGTTGGCACCGGTGCGCAAATCGTATTGGCGAACCAGACCGTTAAAGTTGATGGGCGCGGAGGTGCCCGCGTATGCCTGATAGTCGGTGACTTCGGGCACGCTTGCCAGATAGGCGCCGAGTTCGTGCAGGACGGCGGCGGTTTGTTCCAGCGGCGTGCCGGCGGGCATGTCGACGATGAGCTGAAATTCGGATTTGTTATCGAAGGGCAACATTTTTAGTTGCACCAGTCCAATCAGCGGCAGCGCCAGAGAGGCGGCGATGAGCAACACAACGCCAAGCGCCAGCAATCTGCGGTTGTGCGCGCCGCGCGCGTCATCGAGCAAGGGGCGGAAAATGCGCTCAAAGAGGGGCGCAATCCGCGCCGTCAGCCCGGCGTGGGCGGCATCGTCTTCTGCGGGGGCGTGGGCGGGGGTGGCCTTCATCCATAGCCGGGCAAGCCAGGGCGTGACGATGAACGCGACCGCCAGCGAAAGCAACATGCCCATGCTGGCGTTGATGGGAATCGGACTCATGTACGGCCCCATCAACCCGCTGACAAACGCCATCGGCAGCAGCGCGGCGATGACGGTGAGGGTGGCCAGAATGGTCGGGCCGCCCACTTCGTCGACTGCGCCCGGGATAATTTCCAGCAGCGATTTGTCGGCATGAAGCTGCTGGTGGCGGTGAATGTTTTCGACCACCACAATGGCATCATCGACCAGAATGCCGATGGAAAAAATCAACGCGAACAGCGACACACGGTTGAGCGTAAAGCCCCATGCCCACGAAGCGAACAAGGTGACGGTCAAGGTCAGCACCACTGCCGCACCGACAATGGCGGCTTCCCGCCGTCCGAGCGCAAAAAACACCAGCGCCACCACCGAGAGCGTGGCAAACAGCAGTTTTTTCATCAGCGTTTGCGCCTTGTCGTTGGCCGATGCGCCATAGTTGCGCGTCACCTCTACCCGCACGTCATCCGGAATGACGGTGTTGCGCAGCGCATCCACCCGTTCGATGACGGCGCGGGCAACATCAATGGCGTTTTCGCCCGCTTTCTTGGTGATGGCGATGGTGACGGCGGGATATTCCCGCGCCTCGCCCGCCGCATCGGGCACACCGTGCCAGACGTAGCGCACGGGCGGCGGCGGGCCGTCGCGCACCTGCGCCACATCCTTGAGGAATACGGGTTTGCCCTCGTGCACGCCAACCATCAAGGCGGCGACTTCGTGCGCATCGCGCAAAAACTCGCCCGATTCAATGCGCACCTGCTGGTTGCCCGTAATCATTTCGCCGACGGGCAACCCCATATTCGCGGCCAGAATCGCCTGGTGCAGTTCGGGCAAGGTGAGTTCCACGCTATTCAAACGCGCCGGGTCAATTTCCACCATCACGGCGCGCCCGGGGCCGCCAATCGTGGTGACTTCGCGTGCGCCGGGCACCCGTTTCAGGTCCGCTTCCATGCTGTGGGCGACGCGCTCCAGGTCAAAGGCCCCGGTGGCATCGTTTTCGCTATACAAGGTCAGCGTGACAATCGGCACATCATCAATGCCCTTGGGCTTGATGATGGGCGTGAGCGTGCCTAGCTCCGTGGGCAGCCAGTCGGCATGGGAATGCACCGTGTCATACAGCCGCACCAGCGCCTCGGTGCGATCCACGCCCACCTGAAATTGCACCGTCACCACCGCCAGACCAGGCTGCGACACCGTCATGACATGTTCCACCCCCAGAATCTGGCTCAAGACCTGCTCTGCCGGGATGGCGACCATCTGCTCTACATCATGTGCCGATGCCCCCGGAAAGGCAATCAGCACATTGGCCATGGTGACGTTAATCTGCGGCTCTTCTTCGCGCGGCGTCACGCCAATGGCAAACAAGCCGAGCAGCAGCGCCAGCAGCGCCAGCAAGGGGGTGATTTGTGCGCGCTGGAAAAAGGCGGCAATGCGACCGGAAACCCCCAATGCAGTGAGGCTTTGCGGCGCATTCGTGACGGCAGAAGGCGAAGATGTCATGGCCGTGCCCCTCAGTTGCCGCGCGCGGCGGATTGCGGGTGCAGAACGACCCGTTCGCCCGCCGTCAGGCCGGAGAGAATTTCCACGCGCTGCCCGTCCGCGCTTGGCTGCCCCACGCGCACTTGCCGCAACACGGCCTTGCCTTGCGCGTTGAGTACATACAGACCGGTGAGTTCGGCGCGGCGAACGATTGCTTGCTTCGGCACCAGCACGGACACGTTGCCGACGGCAACCAGGTCATCATCGGTACGCGCAAGCGGCAAGTACACCCGCGCGAACATGCCGGGCGTGGCAGCCTCATGGGTGTCGGCGGGCAATGCGGCACGCAGCACTACGGTATGCGTACTGGCATCGACCATCGGCAAAAGCTGGACATCTTTCGCATCCACCCAAACCTCTGCCGTCCCCGGCAAGGCGGGCAGTTCAATGCGCAGTTTTTCGCCCGCCTGCATGTTGGTAGCCGCAGACTGCGGCACGGCGGCGCGGATGCGCAGCGCCTGCGGGTCGTAGAGCGTTACCAGCGCCCGCCCCGGCATTGCCATGTCGCCCAGCGACACGGGCACTTGTGCCACCACCCCCGCAAAGGGCGCGCGCACCACGTGCAGCCCGCTTTGCGCGCTGGATGCCCGCGATTGCGCAAGAGAGGCATTGGCCTGGGCGCGCGCCGCCTTGTAGGCCGCCTCGGCGCGGTCCAGTGCGGCCTGGCTGATGTAGTTTTGCCGGAAGAGCTGGCGCTGGCGTTCCAAATCCTTGGCGGCCAGTTCCAGCGACGAGGTTGCCGCTTGCGCCTGGGCATTGGCTGCGGCAGCGTTTTGTTCTGCGGTGGTCGCATCAATGCGCAGCAATACTTGACCGGCCTGGACGCGCTCGCCCGCTTCCACTTGCACTTGCACCACCGTGCCGGGCACCTGTGCGGAGACAATCGCTTGCCGCACGGCCTCGACCACGCCATCGAAAGCGTGCGTGGCCGCATTGGAAGCCGCCTGCGCGGTGATCAGTTCCAGCGATGAAGACGAGACCGGCGGCGGCGTTTGCGCAAGCGCCGGCGAAGTGGCCGCCCAGGCAGCGGCGGCGATGCTGTAAGAGAGGAGGATGTGACGCATGGCAGTTCCAGTGGGCAGACAGACGCTCTGACAAGCGAAGAAGGGGAGGAAGTAGGCTCTATTATTTGCGCACATAGTTAAGTAGTCAAGTGGTAACATGCGCAAAAACTGACAAACCCTGCCCATTCATGGCATCATGACTGTGTCCTTACCCATGACGTGCTTGATACATATGAAGAATCTTTCTGAAGAAGCGATGGAACAAGTGGCTGCGTATTTTCAGGCGTTCTCCGAGCCTACGCGCCTCAAAATCCTGAACCTGCTGCGCAGCCAGGAGCGCAGCGTGGGAGAGCTGGCGCAACTATGCGGCTACAGTTCGGCCAACATCTCCCGCCATCTGGCGTTGCTCACGCAGCGCGGCGTGGTGGCGCGGCAAGGTCGCGGCACCAGCGTGATTTACCGCATCGCAGACCCTTCCGTGAATGCCCTGTGCGACTTGGTCTGCGAGAACATCGCCCGCCAGTTTGAGCGCACCGTAAAAGTGCAGGCCGCATTTGGCGCGTAGTGCCCAAGCGCCGCAAGCGTTTTCAGGCGATGCCCAACGCCTCGGGCTGGATGCATAAGCAGGCGGCGCGCGCCGGTCAGCGCGGGGAAGATGTCTTTCGTTCGGCTTCCCAGGCAGCACCGGCAGCGAGTGCTTCGGCTTCGCTGGGGAAGGTGGTCGATGGGCCGTCGATGAAGAGGGGTTCGTTTTCTCCGCCACCGCTTACTGTCCAGAGTTCCCATGTGCCATCTTTTCGCCAGCTCGGGACAGCGGTGTAAGACTTGTCGCCCATGTTGGCGAGCGCTGCATCCACTTCGGGACGCGAGCGCAGTTTGCCTGAGTAGAGAAAGGGGGTTGCACAGGTGGCTTGGGATGAGGTCATGCGATGCTCCAAAAAAGAGAAAAACAGCGCCTCGCGGCGTGTGGGAGAGTGGCAGTGTACGCGATGCGCGTGCCGCGTGTCGGCGTAGAATGCGGCGCTTTGTTTTTGTGTGTGCGGGAGGAATCCATGAGCGAGGCGTTGCATTTTGACCTGCTGGTGCTGGGCGGGGGCAGTGGGGGCGTGGCGATGGCGCGGCGCAGCGCGGAGTATGGGGCGCGGGTGGCGCTGGTGGAGGCGGCGCGGTTGGGCGGCACCTGCGTGAATGTGGGCTGCGTGCCGAAGAAGCTGATGTGGTTTGCGGCAGAGCGTGCGCACGCGCTGGAAACCGCTGCCGAGTTTGGTTTTACGGTGGACGGCGTGCGCTTTGATTGGTCGGCGCTGGTCGCGGGGCGTGATGCGTTTGTGGCGCGCTTGAATGGCATTTATGCGCAGATGCTGGAGACGGCGGGGGTGACGGTGTTCCGGGGCGCGGGGCGGTTTTGCGCGCCGCGCACGATTGAGGTGGGCGGGCAGCGGCTGTGCGGCGAACATGTGGTGATTGCGACCGGCGGGCAGGCGGTGATTCCGCCCGTGCCGGGGGCAGAGTTGGGGATGAGTTCGGACGGCTTTTTCGCCTTGCGCGAACAGCCGCGCCGCGCGGTGGTGGCGGGCAGTGGGTACATTGCGGTGGAACTGGCCGGGGTGTTGCGCGCGTTGGGCAGCGAGGTGGATTTGCTGGTGCGTTCCGACCGTCTGCTGCGCCCCTTTGATGCGCTGGTGCGCGAAACTGTGGCGGAGCGGCTGACGCAGCAGGGCGTGCGCATCCATTGGCGCACGCAGGCGCAAAACGTGGCGCGCGCGGACGATGGGGCGTTGGCGGTCACACTGACCGACCAGCGCACGCTTGCCGCCGATGCGCTGCTGTGGGCGGTGGGGAGAGAGCCGAATACGGCGCATCTGAATCTGGCGGCTGCCGGGGTGAAGACGCGCGCGAACGGGGAAATTGAGGTCGATGAATTTCAGAACACCTCCGCGCCCAACACCTATGCGATTGGCGACATCACGGGGCAGCCTGAACTGACGCCGGTGGCGATTGCCTGCGGGCGGGCGCTGGCAGCACGCCTGTTTTTGCAGCAAACCGGGGCGCGCTGGGCGGCGCAGGTGGTGCCGACGGTGATTTTCACGCACCCGCCTGCGGCGTCCGCCGGGCTTTCCGAAGAAGCAGCGCGGGCGCGCTTTGGGGATGCGGCGGTGCAGGTGTTCACCAGCCGCTTCAATCCGATGGTGCAGGCGCTGGCGGCAGAAAAGCGGCAGACGGTGATGAAACTGGTGTGCGCCGGGGAAAAGCGCACGGTGGTCGGCTGCCACATCGTTGGCGAAGGTGCGGATGAGATGCTGCAAGGCTTTGCCGTGGCGCTGGAAATGGGGGCGACAAAAGCGGATTTTGACCGTACACTCGCCATCCACCCGACCAGCGCGGAAGAGCTGGTAACGATGCGCTAAGGCGCGGTTTTGTTTGTTAAAGGAGTAGTTTTTGATGCTTGGTAAAACGAGTAAGTGCGCTGCGGCGCTGTTATTGGTCTGGGGGGCGACGGTTGCGCCCGCCCACGCGCAGGTGCGCACGAATGGTGTGCTGGTGAAATTTCATGAATCTTCGGCAATGAAGACGCTCTCGAACGCCGACCGCGCGCGTTCGCTGTCCGCCGTGGCCAATGCGCCGCTGCGGGTGGACAACGGCCCCGCGCCGGACATGCGGCTGGTGAAAAGCGCCGACGGTTCGCAATCGGACGTGGCGCTCGCCGAAGCGCTCGCCGCCTCGCCCGATGTGGAGATGGCCGCGCCCAACCAGCTCAAGCGACTGCACGCCACGCCCAACGACCCGCTGTTTGCCTCGGAACAGTGGCACCTGAAATCGTCGGATTACGCGGCGATCAACGCCCAAGGCGCGTGGGACATCACCACCGGCGCGCCCTCCGTGCCGGTAGCCGTGGTCGACTCGGGCGTGCGTCGGGATCACCCTGATCTCGCCGCCAACTTCCTGCCGGGCTACGACTTTGTGGACATGAGTTCCGACCCGACCGACCCAGGCGACGGCAACCCGCTGGACCCGCACTGCCGCGCCACCAGCAGTTGGCACGGCACGGCGGTATCCGGCTTCATCGCCGCCATCGGCAACAACGGCCAGGGCATCGCCGGGCTGAACTGGCGCGGGCGCATCCTGCCCGTGCGCGTCTCGGGCGAGTGCTCCGGCGCCTATGACAGCGACATTATCGCCGGTATCCGCTGGGCGGCGGGTCTGCCCACTGTCGCCGGCGTGCCCGACAACCCCAACCCGGTCAAAGTCATCAACCTCAGCATTGGCGGCTGGGGCACCTGCCGTGAAGGCGGCGCCTCGCCGTCTCCCTATCCCGCGCTGATGCGCGACTTGCGCGCCAAGGGCGTGATGCTGGTCGTCTCGGCGGGCAATGGTTCCAGCAACGTGGTCGATGAACCTGCCAACTGCGAGGGCGCGATTGGCGTGGCTGCTGTCACCGCCGATGGCTACAAGGCCGATTACAGCAGCTTTGGTTCGGAAGTGATGATTAGCGCGCCGGGCGGCTCGTGCAATTCGCGCCTGTGCAAAACGCTGACCACCACCACCAACCTCGGCACCGTCGCCCCGGGCGCCAACGGCTATACCTCGGGCAAGGAAGGCACGAGTTTCGCCGCGCCGCAGGTCGCCGGCGTCATCGCCCTGATGCTCGCCGCCAATCCCGCGCTGAGCGCCGATGAAGTAAAAACCATCCTGAAAGAGACGGCGCGCCCGTTCCCGAGCAACCCGTCCCTGTACACGTGCGGCAGACTGGTACAAGAATGCGCCTGCACCACGAGCACCTGCGGCGCCGGCATTCTGGACGCCGCCGCCGCCGTGCAACGCGCCAAAGACTCCGTCTCGCCACAACCGCACCCGCAACCTGACCCGCAGCCCGACCCGCAACCGACCCTGGACGACGACAACGGCGGCGGCGGCAGCACCGACTGGCTGGCGCTCGTTGCCTTGCTAGGTCTGGCCGCTGGCGGCAAACGCATGAAGCGCAAAGCGTAAAACGCCAAAACCAAAATGAAAAACGCGGACGCCACGCAGCGTTCGCGTTTTTTTGTCTACGTCGCCGCTACGCGGCTCTGGCTCCCTCTGTCAGCTGCGCCGCGCGAAACACCGATGCGCGAACGCAAACACTCCCTCCGTCACCGCCTTCGGTGGCGCCACTTCCCTCTGTGAGGGAGGCTTCTTAGGCCCCCTCTTAGAGGGGGCTGTCACGAAGTGACTGGGGGAGTGCTGGCGGCGCAACAGGCTGCGGCAACGACGGAAACGCCACGGGCGCTATGGCCGTTCGCGCGGCGGGGCGGATTAGGCGTCGTCGGGCTGTGGGCGGGCGGTGCGGGCTTGCCAGTACATCTGCGCCAGCATGGTGAGGGAGGCGGCGGTGGCGCCGTAGAGGTGGGCGGCGGGGGCCAGCGGGATGCCGGTGTCGGTGAGGGCGCCGGTGCCGTGGTGTAAATCAATGGCGATTTTGGCGGCGGTGGCGAGGAGCAGGACGATGCCCCAGGCGCGGGCGCGGGGTTGTGTGGCGAGCCAGGTGGCAAGCGCGGCGAAGAGGGCGTAGAGCAGGCCGGAAAGTCCGGCGTACCAGTGCGTGTTCCACCAGCCGGTGCAGAGTCCGGCATCCAGCGCGCAGAAGGCGACCAGTAGCGGCAGGCGCAGAGAAAGAGGACGCGCGGGGGTGGCTTCGCGACCCAGTTCGGCAAATTGCAGGGCAATCAGGCACAGGGCGAAGGCGGCGGTGAGGTTGCCGAGGAGGTGGCGCAGGTTGAGGTGGGTGAAGTGGGCGGTGAGGAACATCCAGGGGCGGGCGCTGAGTTCATCCAGCCGCCAGCCGAAGCGGGCGAGCGCGTCGGGCTGG
>JAFZMK010000093.1 GCA_017553285.1 Rhodocyclaceae bacterium | reverse complement strand
AGGTCTTGCCCGCGCAGCGGATAACGTTCAATGCTGATGAAATGCAGCGCCGCGCAGCGTTGCGCATCGTCGCGCCAGGCCGCCCAGGTGGCGGCGAAATTCAGCCCGGCGCCAAAGCCGGTTTCCAGAATCACAAACCGCCCCTGCCCGCGCCAGCGTTCCGGCAGCCCGTTGCCGCCGAGAAAAACATGCGCCGCCTGCCCGGGGCCGCCCGCGCGGGTGTGATAGATGTCGTCAAACTGGGCGGAAGCGGGCGTGCCGTCTTCCAGAAAGGAAATTTCGGCGGGCGTGATGGGCGTGTAGGCAGACATGATGGGTGCGTGAAAAAATAATCGACCGATTTTGTCGGGAAAAAGCTATACTACGGCACCGGCCAGCGTACCGTGTGGGGCGTGTGGCTGCAAGTTGCGCAGGAGAACAACAATGAGACTGACCACGAAAGGGAGATTTGCTGTCATGGCCATGATTGATCTGGCCGAAAACCAGACGGATGCGCCGGTGAATCTTGCCAACATCGCCGAGCGTCAGGGCATTTCCTTTTCCTATCTGGAACAGCTTTTCGGCAAACTGCGTCGCTATCAACTGGTAAACAGCGTGCGCGGCCCGGGCGGCGGTTATCGTCTGGCGCGCGATGCGGCGGACATTACCGTTGCCGACATCGTCATCGCCGTCGACGAACAACTCGATGCCACTTCCTGCGGCGGCGAAGAAAACTGCGTGGATGCGCGCCGCTGCCGCACCCATCATCTGTGGGCAAACCTGAACCGCCGCATGTTTGCCTATCTGGAATCGGTGACGCTGGCCAAGCTGGTCGCTTCCGAAATCGGGCCGGAGCCGGAGGAGACCCTTCGGCGCATGAGTTTTCACTAAGGAACAACACCCATGGAATCCCCCCTGAAACTGCCCATCTACATGGATTATTCCGCTACCACGCCGGTTGACCCGCGCGTGCGTGACGCAATGATTCCGTGGCTGAGCGAACATTTTGGCAACCCCGCCAGCCGCTCTCACGCCTATGGCTGGGAAGCGGGTGATGCGGTGGAGCGCGCGCGCGCCGAAGTCGCCGCGCTGGTGGGCGCGGATGCGCGCGAAATCATCTGGACTTCGGGCGCGACCGAATCCGACAACCTCGCCATCAAGGGCGCCGCGCATTTTTATCAGACGCGCGGCAAACACCTGATTACCGTCAAGACCGAGCACAAGGCCGTGCTCGACACCATGCGCGAACTCGAACGCCAGGGGTTTGAAGTTACCTATCTGGACGTGCAGGAAAACGGCCTGTTCGACCCGGAAACCTTCGCCGCAGCCATTCGCCCGGACACCATCCTCGCCTCGGTGATGCTGGTCAATAACGAAATCGGCGTCATCCAGCCGATTGAAACGCTGGGGCGCATCTGCCGCGAAAAAAACGTGGTCTTTCACGTCGATGCGGCGCAGGCTGCCGGCAAGGTGGACATTGATTTGTCGGCGCTGCCGGTGGATTTGATGAGTTTGTCGGCGCACAAAATTTACGGGCCGAAAGGCATCGGCGCGCTCTACGTGCGGCGCAAACCGCGCGTGCGTCTGGAAGCACAAATGCACGGTGGCGGGCACGAGCGCGGCTTGCGCTCCGGCACCTTGCCCACGCACCAGATTGTCGGCATGGGCGAAGCCTTCCGCCTTGCCCGCGAAGAAATGGCGGCGGAAAACGCCCGCGTCCGCGCCTTGCGCGACCGCCTGCTGGCCGGTTTGCGCGAAGGCATGGAACACATCTACGTCAACGGCGACATGCAGCAGCGCGTCGCGCACAACCTGAACATTTCCTTTGCCTACGTCGAAGGCGAATCGCTGATGATGGCGGTCAAGGATATTGCGCTCTCCTCCGGCTCGGCCTGTACCTCCGCCAGTCTGGAACCTTCTTACGTGCTGCGCGCGTTGGGGCGCAGCGACGAGCTGGCGCACAGCTCCATCCGTTTTTCCCTTGGCCGTTTCACCACGCAAGAAGAAGTCGATTACGTGGTGCGCATATTCCGCGAAAAAATCGCCCGTCTGCGCGAACTTTCCCCGCTGTGGGAAATGGTGCAGGAAGGTGTTGACCTTGCCAGCGTGCAATGGTCGGCGCATTGAAGGATTAGGAGAAACATCATGACGTACAGCGAAAAAGTGCTTGACCACTACGAAAACCCCCGCAATGTCGGCAGTTTTGACAAAAGCGACGAAAACGTCGGCACCGGCATGGTGGGCGCGCCCGCCTGCGGCGACGTGATGAAGCTGCAAATCAAGGTCAACGAACAGGGCGTAATTGAAGACGCCTGTTTCAAGACTTACGGCTGCGGCTCGGCGATTGCGTCCAGCTCGCTGGTCACCGAATGGGTGAAAGGCAAAAGCATTGAAGACGCACTGAAAATCAAAAACAGCCAGATTGCCGAAGAACTGGCGCTGCCGCCGGTGAAAATTCACTGCTCGGTGCTGGCCGAAGATGCCATTCGCGCCGCCGTTGATGACTATCGCAAGAAACAGTCCGGCAGCGGGGAGGCGCAGTAATCATGGCCATTACGGTTACCGAAGCGGCAGCCCGCCATATCGAAAAATCGCTTGCCCGTCGCGGCAAAGGCATCGGCATCCGGCTGGGCGTGCAAACGTCCGGCTGTTCGGGCATGGCCTACAAGCTGGAATTTGTCGATGTCACCGGCGAAGACGATCAGGTCTTTGAATGCCATGGTGTGCGCATCGTCGTCGATGGCAAAAGTCTGGTGTATCTCGATGGCACGGAATTGGATTTCGTCCGCGAAGGGCTGAATGAAGGCTTCAAGTTCAACAACCCGAACGCCAAGAGCCAGTGCGGCTGTGGGGAAAGTTTCAGTGTCTGAATTGCCGGATCAAGGCCACTTCGCCCTGTTTGCGCTGCCGGTGCGGTTTCGGCTGGATGAGGCCGCGCTGGGCGCGGCATGGCGCGCCTTGCAGGCGCAGTTTCACCCGGACCGCGCGGCGCATCTTTCCGCCGTCGAACAGCGCCGCGCCCTGCAATGGGCAACCCGCATCAACGAAGCCTATAACGTGCTGCGCGAGCCGCTTGCCCGCGCCGCGCATTTGCTGGAACTCAACGGCGCGCCGGTGGATCTGGAACGCAACGTCGGCGCGGACGCGGAATTTCTGGCGCAGCAAATGCAATGGCGCGAAGCGCTGGAAGACGCGCGCAGCGATGCCAATGCGCTGGCTGCGCTGGCGCGCGAAATCGAAGACGCCGCCCGCGAACAACAAGACGCGCTGGCGCGCGCCTGCGATGACCAACAAGACTACGCCGCCGCCGCCCAATGGCTGCGGCGTTTGCATTTCACCGAACGCATACGCGCCGAAATCGCGCGTTTTTCCTCGCACAGGATGACCAATGGCACTGCTGCAAATTGCTGAACCGCAGGACGCTGCCGCCCCGCACCAGCACCGCTGGGCGCTGGGCATTGATTTGGGCACCACGCACTCGCTGGTGGCCGTGGTGCGCAATGGCGCGCCCGAATGTTTGCCGGACGAAGACGGCCACTGCCTGCTGCCCTCGGTGGTGCGCTACGAGGCCGACGGTGCCGTGCGCATTGGTCACGAAGCCGCCGCGCAGCGCGGCGCGATTGCCTCGGTCAAACGCCTGATGGGGCGCGGCTATGCCGACATTCCCAATCGTGAGTCCATCGCGCTGGACTTGCTGGAAGGCGACGGCATGGTGCGCCTGCACACTGCGCAAGGCGTGAAAACGCCGGTGGAAGTCTCGGCGCGCATTCTCGGCGCGCTGGCAGAACGCGCCCGCGCATCACTGGGCGACGATTTTGTCGGCGCGGTGATTACCGTACCGGCGTATTTTGACGACGCCCAGCGTCAAGCCACCAAGGATGCCGCGCGGCTGGCGGGCATTCACGTGCTGCGCCTGCTCAACGAGCCGACTGCCGCCGCGCTCGCCTACGGGCTGGACCGCGCCGCCGAAGGCGTCTTTGCCATTTACGATTTGGGCGGCGGCACGTTTGATTTGTCCATCCTGCGCCTGTCGCGCGGTCTCTTTGAAGTCATCGCCACACATGGCGACAGCGCGCTGGGCGGCGACGATTTTGACCACCGCATCTATTGCTGGATGCTGGAACAAGCGCGCATCGCCCCGCCCTGCCCCGCCGACATCGCCCGCATGATGCGCGCCGCGCGCGCGGCGAAAGAGGCGCTCACGCAAGACGAGCGCGCCCGCATCGCGCTCACCCTCGATAGCGGCGAAGCAATTGATTTGACGCTGACGCGCGACACCTTCTTTGCGATGACCTCGCTGCTGCTGGAAAAAACGCTCGCCAGCGTGCGCGCCGCCCTGCGCGATGCAAACCTTGCCGCCAATGACATTGACGGCGTCGTGCTGGTCGGCGGCGCCACCCGTATGCCGCACGTGCGCCGCGCCGTAGCGGAATTTTTCGGCAAGGAACCGCTGGTCGATTTGAACCCGGATCAGGTCGTCGCGCTGGGCGCGGCGCGTCAAGCCAACATTCTTGCCGGCAACCGCGATGCCCACGAAGACTGGCTGCTGCTCGATGTCATCCCGCTGTCATTGGGCGTGGAAATGCTCGGCGGGCTGGCAGAAAAAATCATCCCCCGCAACGCCACGCTGCCGGTCGCCCGCGCGCAGGAATTCACCACCGCCCGCGACGGCCAGACAGCGATGAGCATTCACGTCGTACAAGGCGAGCGCGAAATGGTCGCCGACTGTCGTTCGCTGGCGCGCTTTGAATTGCGCGGCATCCCGCCGATGGTCGCGGGCGCGGCGCGCATTCGCGTCACCTTCCAGGTCGATGCCGACGGGCTGCTCACCGTGCGTGCGCGCGAAGAGTCCACCGGCGTGGAAGCCAACATTTCCGTGCAGCCGTCCTATGGTTTGACGGACACCGAAATTGCCGACATGCTGCGCGCCAGCCTCGCGCACGCTGCTGATGACCGCGACGCCCGCGCGCTGGCGGAAGCCCGTCTGGAAGGCGAACAACTGCTGGCCGCCACCGCCTCGGCGATGGCCGCCGATGGCGACTTGCTGAGCGCCGACGAGCGCGCCGCCATCGACCAGCACTGCGCCGCGCTGACGGATGCGATTGCCCACGCGCAGGATACCGTCGCGGTCTATCACGCCACCGAAGCACTCGCCAGCGCCACCGAAGCCTTTGCTGCGCGGCGCATGAACCGCAGCATCCGCCGCGCGCTGGCGGGCAAGAACATTGACGAACTGGAGTTGCCGAAATGACGCAAGTCGTCGTACTGCCGCACGCCCAGCTTTGCCCCGACGGGGCGGTGATTGAAGCCGAAGCGGGCGAGACGCTTTGCGCCGCGCTGCTGCGCCACGGCATTGAAATCGAGCACGCCTGCGAACAATCCTGCGCCTGCACCACCTGCCACGTCATCATCCGCGAAGGCTTCACCAGTCTGCCGCCCGCCGACGAAGACGAAGAAGACATGCTGGACCGCGCCTGGGGGCTGGAAGCGGGCAGCCGTCTATCCTGTCAGGCGCAGGTGGGCACGACGGCGCTGGTCGTCGAAATTCCGCGCTACACCCTCAACCTTGCCCGCGAACGGAGCACACACGGATGAAATGGACCGACACCCTCGCGATTGCCGAACAGTTGCTGGATGCGTACCCGGACACGGATCCCGCGCGCATCAACTTTGTCGACCTGATGGACAAGGTCATGGCGCTGCCCGGCTTTGACGACGAGCGCGCGCGCTGCGGCGAGCGCATCCTCGAAGCCATCCAGCAAGCCTGGCTGGACGAGCGCGACTAACCCCTTCTGGAAACGCCCATGAACCGCCGAGACTTGCTGCGTCTGTTTGCTGCCGGGATGCTTGCCGCCGCGCCCGCTGCCCGCGCGCTGGCGCGCAAAAGCGCCAAAGCGGGCGAAAAGCCCGTGGTGAGCACGCTGGTCTCGGGCAAAAAACTCAAGGCGCTGCCCAAACTCGCCAACCAGTCAAAACGCCCGGGCGTGTTTCGCGCCACGCTCACCGCCCGCGCGCAAAAAATCGAACTGCTGCGCGGCAAACCCACCGGCTTTCTGACCTACAACGGTCAATTTCCCGGCCCGCAGATTGTCGCCACGGAAGGCGACACGGTGGAAATCGACTTTCGCAACCAGCTTGACCAGCCCACTTCCATTCACTGGCACGGTCTGCCCGTGCCGCCGCTGCAAGACGGCAACCCGCCCGATGTCGTCGAAGCGGGCGGACGGCGACTGTACCGCTTCACGCTGCCCGAAGGCAGCGCCGGCACCTACTGGTATCACACGCAAGCGCCCGGCCTGCTTGCCGCGCAAATGTACAAAGGGCTGCTCGGTTCGTTCATCGTGCGCGCCAAGGACGACCCGCTGCGCGCCCTGCCCGAACAGCACTGGCTGTTTTCCGACGTGCGCCTGCGCAAAAACGGCGCCATCGCCGAAAACACCGCCCGCGACTGGATTGACGGGCGCGAAGGTCAGTTTGTACTCATCAACGGTCAATATCGCCCGCGCATCCGTATCACCGGCACGCAGCGCATCCGCATCTGGAATGCCTGCAACGCCCGCTGCCTGCAACTGGCGCTGCCCGGCTGCCGTTTTATTGTCGTCGGCACCGACGGCGGCCTGCTGGCTGCGCCCGCCGCGCCCGTAGAGCGCCTGCTCGTCGCCCCCGGCGAGCGCTACGAAGTGATTTTGCAGACCGTCACCCCGCTCAATGCCACGCTGCTCAGTTTGCCGTTTGACCGTCACAAACTGCTCGACGCCCCCGCCACCGAGCCGCTGCCGCTGGCGCAAATCAGCGTGCGCGAAGGCAAAACCCGGGCGCTGCCGCAAACGCTGCGCGCAATCGAAGAGCCGCCGACAGGGCTGCGGCAGGAACTGGCCTTCACCGCCATGCTGGATGAGCGCGCCGTGCGCAGCGAGGACGACCGCGCCAGCGGCGAACCGGAAGATTTCCCCGAACTGCTGGCGATGTTTCGCATCAACGGCAAAAGTTACGACATGCGCCGCATCGACCTGCGCGCCCCCGTGGGCAAGGCGCTGGACTGGACGCTGCACAACAAATCGCGCACTGACATCGTCTTTCACCTGCATGGTGCGCAATTCATCGTCGCCCAGCGCACCCTCGGCAACCACAGCGAACGCCCGCCGCTGGCGTGGAAAGACACGCTGCACCTGCGCGCCCAGGAAACCGCCCGCATCCGCTTCGTGCAGCGCGAAAAAGGCATCCGCCTGTTTCAGTGCCAGATTCTCGAATACGCCGCACTGGGCATGATGGGGCAACTGGAAGTGCAGTGAGGCGTGCGGCCTGGGGCGAGGGGCGCAATTACTCTTCGTCCGCAATGGACAGCATTGGCACGTCCAGCACGCGGAACATGGGTTTGGAGAGACTTTCCGCGCTGATGAACTCATCTGCGCCCGCTTCTACCGCGTGCGCAATATGCACCGCATCCATCGCCGCCAGCCCATAGCGCGCCGCCAGCGCACAGGCACGCTGAATGACCGCCTCGATCGTCGGCAAGCGTTGCGCGCGGGCAAAGAAACGTTCGTAAAACTCCGCCTCGCGCACCCGTTTGTTGTAGACCGCCTTGGGCAGCAATTCCAGCCACAAGGCATCGCTGACCAGAAAACTGCGGCGCTTGTCTTTGAGGACGTTCCTTGCCTGCTCGTTCAGATGGTGTTCGTCACGAAACGCCACAATCAGCAAGCAGGCATCCACGTAGGTGACGATTGCTTTTTCTGGCGTCATTCGTCAATTCCAAAACGGTAGCGGCGGATTTCGCGTTCCAGTTCTTCGCCAGAAAGGAAGGTGCCGCCTTCCTCAATGTATTTTTGACGGATGGCTTCCAGCTCGCGCCCCAGCTCGGAAATGGGCGCATCTGCCGGGCGCGCGTCCAGTTCGGCGCGCAGCCTGCGGCTGCCTTCGATGACGCTCAGCGGCACGCCTGCGAGCGAAGGTTTCGGTTTCGTCGTGGTCGTGGTCATGTTGGCTCTCCTTGTCTCCGCCAGCAGCGCTTAGAGCACGGCGGCAATCGCCTTGGCGACGGCGTCGATATTCTTGCCGTTGAGGGCAGCAAGGCAGATGCGCCCGGTGGAAACGGCGTAAATGCCAAATTCGGTTTTCAGCCGTTCGACCTGCGCGGCGCTCAGCCCCGTGTACGAGAACATGCCGCGCTGGCGGGTGATGAAGGAAAAATCTGTGCTCACCCCGACGCTGGCGAGTTTGCGCACCAGCTCT
>JAFZMK010000092.1 GCA_017553285.1 Rhodocyclaceae bacterium | reverse complement strand
GAGGCTGTCCGCGCTGACCATGCCGCGCGTGAGGCGGGCGGCAAGGGGCAGCAGCGGGCGCAGCAGACTGGGGGACAGCGGGGCGATGGCGGGTGCGGGGCGACGGTGCAGGCGCGTGCGCAACAGGGCAATCCACGCGGCGAGGGTGAGCGCCTCTGCGCCGCCCGCTTCAATGGTGGCGGGTAGCTTGGGCGGCGGCGCGGTGGCAAGTCGGGCGAGGGCGCGGGCGACATCTGCCACATGCACAGGCTGGATGCGGACGTTGGCGTGGGGCAGCAGCAGGCAGGGGAGACGGGCGAGATGGGCGAACAGTGTTGCGCTGGCACCGCCCGCGCCAAAGACGAGTGAGGGGCGCAGGATGTGCACGCGCAGCGGGGACAGGACGGCTTCGCGGGCAAGGCGCAGCAGCGCATCGTCCCCGCGCCCTTTGCTGCCGAGGAAGGGGATGGGGTGATCCGCGTGCGCGCCTAGCGCGCTGAGTTGCACCCAACGGTGCACGCCGTTTTCCGCCGACCAACGGGCGAACTGCGCGGGGGCGTGGTGGTGCAGGGTCTCAAGTCTGGCGGCGTGCGGGCGCATGGCGCCCACCATGTTGACGACGACATCCTGCCCTGTGAGCAGAGGCAGGGCGGCGTCGCGGCGCAAGGCAAGGAAGTCCAGCTCGTGCCGCGTGGGTTTGGCAAGACGGTGTCCCGCCTCGGCCAGCACGCTGGCAAGGCGCTGCCCGATAAAGCCGCCTGCGCCGAGCAAAAGGATATTCATGGTGCGCCCTGCCTCACACGGGTTTGAACACCATCAGGAAATAGACCACGACCATGGCGCTGAAGGCGGGGTAGCCCAGGCGCTCCCACCACTTCGCGTAGTGCCAGTAGCGGGCGGGCAGCGGTGTGCCGCTTTCGATGGCGGCGGCGGCGAGCTTTGCCATGCGGATTTGCAGCCAGACCACGGGCAGCCAGCACGCACCGGCGAGGGCATAGAGCGCGAAGGTGGCGAGAATCCAGACGCTATCCAGCGGCCAGCCCGCCTGCCGCACCATCCACAGGCCGGAAAGCGGCTGGAAAATCACGGCGGGCGTGGTGAACCACCAATCCGCCTTCATTACCCACTTGCCAACCACTGCCTGCGCTTGTAGCGAGCTGCTGCGGTTTGCCCAGAATAGGTAAAAGGCCGTGCCAAAGCCGGTGCCGACCATCAGCGTGGCGGAAAGGATGTGCAGCGTTTTCATCAGCAGATAGGGTTCCATGGTTTTGCTCCGGTGAAGCGGTGGGGGGACGGGCGTGCTGTGCGCACGCGGCGATGAGTGCGAGTACAGGCAGGTTTTTCACCAGCGGCGCAAAGGGGTGAAACAGGAAATCCGGCAAAAAGACCAGCACAATCAGGCTGTAGACCAGTACTGTGACAACCTGCGCCCACCACAGCGCGGCGCGGCGCGCCAGCGGCGTGCACAGTGCCAGACCTAGCAGCACATCCCAGAGCGCGGCAGCCCACAGCATCGGCCAGCGCCACGGCGCAGGCACGCCCAGCGCAGCCAGCAAGTCCTGCGAGATGGCCGCAGAGGGCCACAGCGAGAACACGCCGCTGCATAGCCACAGCACAACCAGCGAGGCAAGCATCAGGCGGGGAAGAATGGCGTTTTTCATGTTCTGTAATTTCTGTATTGAGAGAAATTTTCGGGCAAAAAAATTGCGTCTTTCAGCGCAGCAGTTTCTGGATGCTTGCGCCGAGTTTGAGCACCCGCGTGAGCGTCTCGGTGGAAAGGCGCAGCATCTCCTGCGTCCAGGCTGTGAGGGTGGTGATGAAGCTGTGCGTGTCCTGAATGCGGCGACGCACGTCCTCGTTTTCTTGGCGAAACTCGTCACTCTGGATGAGTTCGGCGAGAAAGTGCGCGGTTGGCTCGATTTCGCGCCGTTGGCGCTCGGCGACGATGGTGCGAAACAGCGCCCAAACGTCGTCCGAGGTGCTGAAGTGGTCGCGCCGATCGCCCATGATGTGCACCGTCTGCACCAAGCGCCAGCTTTGCAGTTCCTTGATGCTGTTGCTCACGTTTGAGCGCGCCACGCCGAGCGTGTCCACAATCTCGTCGGCGTTCATCGGGCGGCCAAGGACGAACAGCAGCGCGTGAATCTGTGCCACGGTACGGTTGACGCCCCAGCGGGCACCCATCTCGCCCCAGTGCAGAACAAATTTTTCGCAAGTCGGGTTCAGTTTCATGGCGCGAAGTGTAGTTGTGTCTGTAATTTCTGTCAATACAGAATTTTTTGAATATTGGCAAGGGCGGGGTTGTGCTAGGATGCGGGGCATGGAAAGTGCATTGTCGATTCTGATTCCGCTGTCGGTCGTGTTGGTGTTTCTGATTGCCGGGGTGTTCTGGTGGTCGGTGCGCTCGGGGCAGTATGATGATCTGGAAGGGCCGGCGTACCGGATTTTGATGGACGACCGCGATGAACTGCCGCCGCAGCAAGATGAACCAGAAAATCCGGCGAAATGATACCGGCTGTTACCTTTCGTTGATGTTTGTCAATTCCCCCGTCCCCGGCATGGGTACAATCCCGTCCGTTCGAGTCGTTCCTGCGGGATGCTTGTCTTGCAGCGAATGGCTTACGGTCTCTCTGTTGGGGTTGGGGTGTGCCTTCGTGCACACCCTTTTTTTGTCTGTACGCTTTGTGCGTTTTGCGCCGCGCGGCTGCGCGTGCGTCGGGGTTTCCCATGCAAGATTCTGAAAATACGCTGCCGCTGGCCACTTCGACGCGCCATGCGGCGCACGGCAGTTATGAGGCAGCTACGACGGTGGAGGATTTTCGCCACAATCTGGCGCAGGTGCAGGCGCGCATTGCGGCGGCGTGCGCGCGCGTCGGGCGCGATGCAGGCACGGTGCGCTTGCTGCCGGTGAGCAAGACGGTGGAGGAGGCACGGCTGCGCGCGGCGTATGCGGCGGGCTGCCGGTTTTTTGGCGAGAACAAGCCGCAGGAGGCGGCGCGCAAGTCGGCGGCGCTGGCGGGGCTGGATGGGCTGCGCTGGTCGGTGATCGGGCATTTGCAGACCAACAAGGCGAAGCTGGTGGCGGGCTGCGCCGATGAGTTTCAGGCGCTTGATAGCCTGCGCGTGGCCGAGGCGCTGGAACGCCGCTTGCAGCAACTTGGGCGCGGGCTGGATGTGCTGGTGCAGGTGAATACGTCGAATGAGGCGAGCAAGTTTGGCTTGCCGCCGGAGGAGGTGGCGGCGTTTTTGCGCCAGCTTGCGGCGTTTCCGGCGCTGCGTGTGCGCGGGCTGATGACGCTGGCGATGTTGACCGAGGATGCGCGCGCGGTGCGGGCGTGTTTTGTGCGGCTGCGCACTTTGCGCGATGCGCTGCGTGAGGCGGCACCGGCGGGTGTGGCGTTGGAAGAATTGTCGATGGGCATGTCGGGCGATTTTGAGATTGCCATCGAAGAAGGGGCGACGATTGTGCGCGTGGGGCAGGCGATTTTTGGTTCGCGCGCGCCGGTGGCGGCGGGGTAGGGGCGAACAGCGGCGCATTTTGCCTTGTATTCGCAAGACGGGCGGGCGGCGCGCGGCGCTACAGTGCAAGCCATGGGAAAAGGTGCGCGTGCGGCGCGTGCTGGCACGAAACCTGCATCTTTTCCGGCGTACTTGAATTGCAGGAGCCGCAAAATGATCCGCTCTCTCTGGACTGCCCGCACCGGGCTGGATGCGCAGCAAACCAATCTGGACGTGATTTCGCACAACCTGGCGAACGTTTCCACTTCGGGCTACAAACGCGAGCGCGTGGTGTTTGAAGACTTGCTCTATCAAACCTTGCGTCAGCCGGGCGCGCAGCATACGCAGCAAAACGAAATCGGCACCGGCTTGCAGGTGGGTCTGGGCGTGCGCCCGATTGCGGTGGCGAAAAACTTCACGCAGGGCACGCCGCAGGAAACCAACAACGATCTGGACATTATGATCAACGGCAACGGTTTTTTGCAGATTGAAATGCCCGATGGTTCCATCGCCTACACGCGCGCGGGCAGTTTTTCGCGCGACAGTCAGGGCAACATGGTGATGTCCGGCACGGGCTATCCGCTGGCCGATGGTATCAACCTGCCGCAAGACGCGATACGGGTGAATATCAGCAACGACGGCGTGGTCTCGGTAGTGGTGTCCGGGCAGGCAGCGCCGGTGCAGGTGGGCACGATTCAACTGGCGATGTTCATCAATCCGGATGGTCTGTCCAACAACAGCGAGAACCTCTACACCGAAACGGCGACCAGCGGCCCGCCCAACATCGTGCAGCCGGGCACCAACAGTTCCGGCACGCTCAAACAGGGCTGGATTGAAAACTCGAACGTGAACGTGGCCAACGAGCTGGTCAACATGATCATCACCCAGCGCGCCTACGAACTCAATTCCAAGGCCGTGACCACTTCCGACCAGATGCTTGGCCGCCTGACGCAGATGTGAAAGGAGCTTGCCGCCATGTTTGCCCGTCGCTTTCTTCGCTTTTTGCCCGTGTGTGCGGCGCTGGCGCTGGCCGGGTGCGCGCAGTTGCAATCGACGCCACCGGCGCTGGTGCATCAGCCGATGACGGCGCGCCCGCACACTTCCAGCGCGCGTGCGCAGCCGCTCGATGGTGCGATTTATCACGGCGGCGTCAGCTCATTGTTTGCCGACCGCCGCGCCCGTCAGGTGGGCGACACGCTCACCATCCAGTTGGTGGAAAAAACCTCGGCGTCGAAAAACAACAGCAGCGGCACCGAGCGCAGCTCGTCCATGGGCGGCAGCATCAACGGGTTGAGCAAATTGCCGCTGGGCGCGCTGGTGGGGTTGAGCGCCGATGCCAGTTCCTCGTCGAGCTTTGAAGGCAAGGGCAATGCGGCGGCGAACAACAGTTTTTCCGGCACCATCACGGTGACGGTCATCGAGGCGCTGGCCAACGGCAACCTGCTGGTGTCGGGTGAAAAACAGATGGCCATCAATCAGGGCAACGAATACATCCGCTTTTCCGG
The DNA here is from genome assembly GCA_017553285.1 of Rhodocyclaceae bacterium. Lineage (GTDB taxonomy): Bacteria > Pseudomonadota > Gammaproteobacteria > Burkholderiales > Rhodocyclaceae > JAFZMK01. The sequence continues at coordinate 1,421 of JAFZMK010000092.1, read as the reverse complement.
CGTCGTCAATCCCGACACCATTTCGCCTTCCAACACTGTGGATTCCACGCAAGTTGCCGATGCCCGCATTGAATACAAGGGCAGCGGTGCGCTTGCCGAGGCGCAGGAAATGGGCTGGTTGCAGCGCTTCTTCACCATCATTTCGCCCTTCTGAGCCGTGCTGCCGAGGAGACCCGACATGATTGCCCGCCTGTTTTCCGTTTGCCGTTGCCGCTTTGCCGCTGCGTTGGCGCTGCTGGCAGTTTTTGCCGCCCCCGCGCAGGCAGACCGCCTCAAGGACATCGCCTCAATTGCCGGGGTGCGTAATAACCAGTTGGTCGGCTACGGCTTGGTGGTCGGGCTGGATGGCACGGGCGACCAGACCACGCAAACGCCCTTCACCGTGCAGAGCATGAACAACATGCTGGCGAACCTGGGCGTGCGGCTGCCGCCGGGCACGAATTTGCAGGTCAAGAACGTCGCCTCGGTGATGGTCACGGCGGACTTGCCCGCCTTTGCCCGCCCCGGGCAGCAGATTGACGTGACGGTGTCGTCCATCGGCAACGCCAAGAGCTTGCGCGGCGGCACCCTGATTATGACGCCGCTCAAAGGCGCGGACGGGCAGGTGTATGCCATCGCGCAGGGCAATTTGCTGGTGGGCGGGGCGAGTGCCAACGCGCCGGGCGGTGCCGGGCAGACCATCAACCACATGCTGGCGGGGCGCGTGCCGCGCGGGGCGACGGTAGAGCGCGCGGTGCAGGGCAATTTTGGCGATGGCGAGACGGTCACCGTCGAACTCAACCGCACCGATTTTGGCACTGCCCGCAAAGTGCTTGATGCCATCAACGGCAAACTGGGCGCGGGGCTTGCGCAGGCGCGCGATGCCCGCACGATTGAAGTGCGCGCGCCGCTGGATGCCTCCGCGCGCGTGTCCTTTCTGGGGCGGCTGGAAGAACTCGAAATCACGCCTGACGTGGCGCAAGCCAAGGTCATCATCAATTCGCGCACCGGCTCGGTGGTGATGAACCAGCTTGTGACGCTGGATAACGTAGCCGTCGCCCACGGCAACCTCACCGTTACCATTGGTGCGACGCCTGCGGTCTCGCAGCCAGCGCCGATGTCCGGCGGGCGCACCGTTGCCGGTCAGCGCGGCAACGTCAGCATCGACCAGCCGCGCGCCAGTCTGGTCAATCTGGCAGAAGGTGCCAGTCTGGACGATGTCGTCAAGGCGCTCACCAAGTTGGGGGCGACGCCGATGGATTTGGTCAGCATCTTGCAGGCGCTGAAAGCTGCCGGTTCGCTGCACGCCGATTTAGAGGTGATTTAATCATGGCGGACGGTTTCTTCAACCCGATGGTCGCCTTCGACCCGTCTTCCTTCGCCGCGATGAAGGGGAAGACGGCGCGCGATACGGCGCAAAACGGCGACTCGCCCGAGGCGCT
>JAFZMK010000091.1 GCA_017553285.1 Rhodocyclaceae bacterium | reverse complement strand
TTTTTCCGCACCGGCAAACCTTGCTCGGCAAACAGCACTTCGCCCAGTTGCTTGGGCGAGCCGAGGTTGAACGGATGCCCGGCCAGTTCGTGCGCCTGCCGTTCCAGCGCATCCAGCCGCCGCGCCAGTTCTTCGCTTTGCGCGGCAAGGCGGAAGGTGTCGATAAGCACACCGGCCTGTTCCATTTCCAGCAACACGCGCGCGAGCGGCATTTCAATGTCGGCGTAAATGTGGCGCAGACCGGGCGCGTCTTGCATCTGGCGGGCAAAGTGCTGATGCAGGCGCAGCGTGATGTCGGCGTCTTCCGCCGCGTAGCGGGCGGCGTCTTCCAGCGCCACGGCGTCAAACCCAATCGCCTTCGCGCCCTTGCCACACAGACTTTCATAGGAAATCGTCGCCAGCCCGAGGTGGCGGCGGGCGAGTTTGTCCAGATCATGCGCCAGATGGCTCTCACACACGTAGGAGGCCAGCAGCGTATCGTGCGCCATGCCGCCGAGCCGGATGCCGTGATGGGCGAACACATGCGCGTCGTATTTCAGGTTTTGCCCCACTTTCGGCGCATTGGATTCCAGCCACGGACGCAGCCGCGCCAGCGTCTCGTCGAATGGCAGTTGCGCCTCGCTGCCCACGCCGGTGTGCGCCAGCGGCAGATAGGCGGCCTCGCCGGGTGCGACGGCAAACGAAATGCCCACCAGCCGCGCTTCCCACACGTCCAGCGACGAGGTCTCAGTATCGACCGCCACCAGCGGCGCGCGCGCGATTTTGTCCAGCCAGTGCGCCAGCCGCTCTTGCGTGCAGACGCATTCATAGGCGGCGCGGTGCGCGCCATCGTCGCGCACGGCGGGCAGCACTTCGTCAAAGCGGCGCGCCGGTGCGGACTTGCGGGCAGTCTCGGCAGACGGCGCAGTGCTCTTGCCATCCAGTTCGCCCAGCCACGCCTTGAAGCCCAGACGGGTATAGAGCGCCTTCAACGCCTGTACATCGCGCGGCGCAGGCTGCAACGCGGGCAAGCCGACATCCAGCGCCACATCGGTTTTCACCGTCACCAGTTCGCGCCCGAGCGGCAGAAAATCCAGATGGCGGCGCAGGTTCTCGCCCACCTTGCCGGAAATTTCTCCGGCGTGCGCGATGAGGTTGTCCAGCGAACCGTACTGCGTCAGCCATTTCACCGCCGTTTTCGGGCCGCATTTTTCCACCCCCGGCACGTTATCGACCGCATCGCCCATCAGCGCCAGGTAATCCACGATGCGTTCCGGCGGCACGCCGAACTTGGCCGCAACGCCGTCGCTATCCAGCGTCTCATCGCTCATCGTATTGACCCAGCGCACACCGGGGCGCACCAGTTGCGTGAGGTCTTTATCGCCGGTGGAAATCACCACCTCGCAGCCCTCGGCGAGCGCCTGCGCGGTGAGCGTGCCGATTACGTCGTCCGCCTCCACGCCCGCAACCGAAAGCAATGGCCAGCCTTCGGCGCGGATGGCGGCAAACAACGGCTCGACCTGTGCGCGCAAATCCTCCGGCATCGGCGGGCGCTGCGCCTTGTAGTCCGGGAACAGTTCGTGGCGAAACGTCGGCCCTTTGGCGTCGAAAACGCAGGCGCGGTATTGTGCGGCATAATCATTCGCCAGCCGCCGCAGCATGGCGAGCACGCCGCGAATCGCGCCGGTCGGCTCATTGGCCGCGTTGCGCAAATCCGGCAGCGCGTGAAACGCGCGATACAAATAACTTGAACCATCCACCAGCAACAACACCGGCATTTTTCCGCCCTCAAACAAAATTCAAAGAAGGTTGCATGACCCCGCAAGGCATCCAGACCCGTTTTGCCCGCAAGATTATGGCAGAGTTGGCAGGCCATTCCGAAACGGCGCACCGCGCCCACCACAGATTCTTCTTGCATCGGGAAACCAATCATGCCTGACGCTGACCTGTTTTCGTTCTCGCTGCTGTTGCTGGCTTGTGCGGCGTTTTTTGCCGGGTTTGTGGATGCCGTGGTCGGCGGCGGCGGGTTGATTCAGATTCCGGCGCTGTTTTCCGCTTTTCCGCGCGTGGAACACACCGTGCTGCTGGCGACCAACAAGCTCATCAGTTTCGTCGGCACTTCGTCGGCGGCGGTGCGCTATACGCGGCGGGTTCGGCTGCCGCGCGCTTTGCTGGCGTGCGGCATGGTGGCGGCGCTGGGCGGGTCGTATCTGGGTGCGTGGACGGTGCGGCATGTGCCCGCCGATTTCATGCGTCCGCTGGTGCTGGTGCTGCTGGTTTGCGTGGCAGGCTATTCCTTCCTCAAAAAAGACTTCGGTACGGACGGCAGCGATTTCAACCCTGCCCCGACGCGCGGCAATCTCGCCGCCATGGCTTGCATCGGGCTGTCCGTGGGCTGGTACGACGGCTTTTTCGGCCCCGGCACGGGCAGCTTTTTCATCTTTCTGCTGGTGCGTTTCGTGCGCATGGATTTTCTGCACGCCTCTGCCGCCGCCAAGGTGTTGAACGTTGCCACCAACGTTTCTGCGCTGGCGTATTTTGTTTCCACGGTCGAACTGCTGTGGAAAGTCGCCGCCGTGATGGCGGTGTGCAACCTTGCCGGTGCGCTGACCGGTTCGGGTATGGCGTTGCGGCATGGCGTGCGTTTTGTGCGCAAGCTGTTTTTGTTCGTGGTCATCGTGCTGATTGCCAAAATGTCCTACGACCTTGTGCGCGACAACGCGCAACCCGCGAAGGCGGTTTCACGTGAAACATCCGCCGCCTTGTCGCCGATTGGTTTCACGTGAAACACGCACCGCCCGGTTCTCGGACGGTTTCACGTGAAACGTCCCGCAAATCCCGCGTGATAAAATTCGCCTTCCTTTCCGCACGGTGACTTTGTTTCTGCTCACGAACCTTCCCATGCATCCGCACCGCGCCCATTCCCGCCTGTTTCATCGCAAGCCGCGTGACTTTGCCACGCGCACACCGCGCTTGTCTGCGGAAAGTCTGGCGCATTCGTTGTGGCTTGCTGCACAGTGCGTGCAGGGCGTGCGCGCGGGAAAAACGCTGCCGGTGATGTTGGCAAACCTGCAAGCGCCGGGGCAGCCGACATGGAGTGCTGCCACGCGCGGTGCGGTGCGCGATCTCGCCGCCAATGCGCTGCGCGACTATGCGCGCGGCGATGCGTTGCTTGGCCGTTTTTTGCAAAAGCCGCTGCCCGAGTTGCTGCACTGCGCGCTGCTGTGCGCCCTGCCCCGTTTGTGGAGCGCGCCGGAACACGCTTACACCACCGTGCATCAGGCGGTGGCGCTTGCCGAGGCGCTGTTGCCGCCGGTCAAGGGCGTGGTCAATGCCGTGCTGCGCCGCGTGCAGCGCGAAGAGGCAGAACTGCGCGCCTGGCTCGATGAACAGGAAACCACGCGCTACGCTTTCCCGCAATGGTGGATTGACACGCTGCGGCAGGATTACCCGCAAGACTGGCAAACCATCCTTGCCGCCTGTCAGGGCAAGCCGCCGATGAGTTTGCGCATCAACTGCCGCAAGACGGAGGAAGCCGCCGCCCGTGCCGCGCTGGATGCGGCGGACATCGCGCACGCGCGTCTGGACAACGGCGCCATCTTGCTGCACGAGCCGCGCCCGGTGGAGCGCATTCCGCATTTTTCCGACGGCTGGTTTTCCGTGCAGGACGCGGGCGCGCAGTACGCCGCGCAGTTGCTGGACTTGCACGACGGTCAGCGCGTGCTCGATGCCTGCGCCGCACCCGGCGGCAAGGCGGCGCATATGCTGGAGCGCGCCGATATTCGGCTGACCGCGCTGGAAGCCGACGCAGCGCGTGCCGAGGCAATCGCGCCGCAGTTTGACCGCCTCGGTCTGCGTGCGGAAAAGATTCTCACCGCCGACGCCCGCCGCCCCGAAACCTGGTGGGACGGGCAACCCTTCGAGCGCATTCTCGCCGACGTGCCCTGCTCGGCCTCCGGCGTGGTGCGCCGCAATCCGGACAGCAAATGGCTGCGCCGCAAGGACGACCTGCGCAACTTCACCGCGCAGCAAGCGGCGATTTTGCGCGCGCTGTGGCGCACACTCGCCCCGGGCGGCAAACTGCTCTATGCCACCTGTTCGCTGTTTGCCTGCGAAAACCGCGCGCAGATTGAAGACTTCTGCCGCAATCATCGCGACGCCACGCTGTTACCCTTCCCTGATTTCCCCGCCGCCGATGGGCAGTTGTTCCCCGCCTCCGGCCAGGATGGTTTTTTCTATGCCCTGCTGCAAAAAGCCTGACTTCTTCGCCGCGCGCACCGCGTTGCTCGCCTGTCTGCTGGCATTCTTTGCCATGCAGGGCGCGCTGGCGCAGACGCAGGAAGCACCCGCGCAGCAGCAAGCCGCGCCTGCCGCCGTCCACGCCGATGCGCCCGACTACTTCGCAAACAGCCGTCTGCGCCGAACGCCCCAGGGTTATATGCTGGATGCAAACATCCACGTCGAACTGAACGAACACCTGCGCGATGCGCTCACGCGCGGCGTGCCACTGTATTTTCTGCTCAAGGTGCGCGTCGAGCAGCCGCGCTGGTACTGGAAAAACCGCCTGATTACCCTGCGCGCCATCCAGTTCCGTCTGGTCTATCACACCATCACCCGCAACTGGCGGCTTTCGGTGGGCAAAACCGTGCGCAATTTTGATTCGCTGGACGAAGCCATTTACGCCATGCTGCACATCCGCAACTGGAACGTGCTGCCGCCGGATGCCCTCAAGGCGGACAGCGATTATCTCGTCTGGCTGCGTTTTCGCCATGAGACCGGCAATCTGCCCGCCCTCTTCCAGCTAGACAATCTGGCCAATTCCGACTGGCAGCTTGACACCAAATGGGTGCCGCTGGATTTTCACGTCACAGACACCCCCTCGCCCAACGAGCAAGTCATTGATTCGCCAGAAGATACGGGCGCCGCACCGCCCCCCGCAGGCGCGCAGGAGGCGGCACCATGAACCAGCGCATCACCGCCATTGCCATCGCGGTCAGCATCGTTGCCGTCCTCTTCCTCGCCCTGTTCTCGGCGGGCGGCTCCAACATTCATCTATTCACCCGCTATTACCGCGAAATGCTGGTGCTGGGCGGTCTCATCGGCGTCTCGCTGTTCGCCCTGGTCGGCATTCAACTGCACAAGCTCTGGCACGAATACCGCCAGCGCCGTTTTGGTTCGCGCATCCGGCTGCACCTCATTTTGCGCTTTGCCCTCTTTGCGCTGTTGCCCGGGTTGCTGATTTATCTGGTCTCGCTATTGTTTGTCGTGCGCAGCATTGATAACTGGTTTGACGTGCGCGTCGACCGCGCCCTCGAAGGCGGCATTGCGCTGGGGCAAAACGCGCTGGATTACCTCGTCCAGCAAACCCGCGCCCATGCGGAAAACATCGCGCTGAGCCTCGAAGGGCAGGGCGTGGTTTCCTCCATCACGCTGAACCGCCTGCGCGAACAGTCCGGCGTGGCCTCCATCGCGTATTTCAACAGCAACGGGCAAATTCTCACCACGGCTTCCGACGGCAGCACCGCCCTGTTGCCCTCGCTGCCCACGCCGGCGCAGCTTCGGCAGGCGCGCACCCGTCGCCAGCATCTTCAGCTTGTCGAAAGCTCGGAGGACGGCGCGCGCCACATCATCCGCGTCATCGTGCCGGTGTTGTTTGGCTCCATGCTCAGCGAAACAAACT
>JAFZMK010000090.1 GCA_017553285.1 Rhodocyclaceae bacterium | reverse complement strand
CTGCGCACGCCGCGCATCAATGAACTGGCAACGCGCAGGATGCGCGCGGAAAACCCGGAACTGGCGAGCAGTTGGGATGCGATGCGTGAGGCGCAAAGGAAACAGGAAGAGGAGGAACGCAAACAGTGGGCAGAGGAAAGAATCCGCGAGAAGGAAGAAAGGCGCCAAGAGCAGAACCACAGCCGGGGGCGCACGCTGCGCCCGCCGCGATGACGCCAAAGTAAAAGCATATTTAAGGGATGTAGTAAGAACGTTCTTTTAACGTTAAAAGAACGTGCAAAGCAATGCAAAACAATGTCAGGTAGCGTGCGCGTACTTGTACAGCGTACTGCGCCCGATCTGGAGTGCCGCGCATATCTCGTCGACGGGGCGATTGCTGGCGGCCATTGCGCGGATGGCAGCAATTTTTTCGGGGGAGAGCGCAGGGCGGCCACCGTGCCGACCGCGTGACCGGGCGGCGACCAGCCCCGCGCGGGTGCGCTCCACAATCAGGCGGCGCTCGAACTCGGCCAGTGCCGCAAAGACATGGAAGACTAACTGACCTGCGGCGCTGCTGGTCTCGATGCACTCCGTGATGCTCTCGAAACCTACCTCTGCCCGTTCCAGGTCGCCGACGATGCGCACCAGGTCGGAGAGCGAGCGCCCCAGCCGGTCAAGCCGCCATACAACCAGCACATCGCCCGCGCGCGCGTAGTCCAGTGCTTCAGCCAGACCAGGGCGGGCGGCTTTCGCGCCGCTGGCCGTATCCTCAAAAATTCTCTCGCAGCCGACGGCGGTGAGCGCATCGCGCTGCAAATCCAGATGCTGGTCGTCGGTGGAGACGCGGGCGTAGCCGATTTTCATGGGAAGTGTCCGTTTTCTCGTTGAAAACGTCATTTTATGGATTTTGATTTATAGACGCCATAACGGACAAAAAAAGGGCGGAAAACAGGGGTAGGGCAGGGGAGTGGTGCGGTGTTCGTAAAACGGTCGTTTTGTGGACGTGCGGATACGGCCGTAAGCGGCGTTTCCGAAGACCTGCTAAGAGAACAAAATCGCGCCCATCTTACCCATCACTTCGTCGACAATATTCAGCGGCACGCTTTCCAGCTTGCGCCCCCCACGGGAGGCAATATCCATCGCGCGCGGTTGATCACAGCGGATTACGCCCGTTGTTCTGGTGCCCGCGCCCATCAGGGAAACTGTAAAGCCTGCTACACGGGCGAAGTTGCCGCCGGTTGTAATTGGCAGCACGACAGGGGTATTTGTCAAATGGTTGAATTTCGCTGGCGAGATGACCAGTACCGGGCGCGTGCCTCGTTGTTCATGACCGGAAGTCGGATCGAGCGAGACGAGATAAATATCTCCGCGCTCCATCACAGCAACTCCTTGCCGACCGGGGCGCAATTGAGCCATTGCCGATCTTCTTCCGGGAAGTCTGCCGTTTCGTCACACTGTGCCAATAGTGCATCGAGTGTGTAGCGCGGACGCGGGCGAGGCTCAAAATCGGGACACGGTTCCATGTCCAGCAGCGCTTGCAGGCGTGCTTTGCGTGAATCCAAATCCAGACGTTTGAACAGGTCTTCGGCATCCTTGGCGTGGTGCACGTCTTCGCCGCGCTCGCTTTTTGCCAGCGTTTCCGCCGTTAGCTTGTTCGGCACATGCGCGGCATCCTCGTGTATGCCCAGCGCGCGCTCCACTTCTTCCTGTGAGTAGGTGCGGCTGCGGCCTGAGCGAACCGCTTCAAGCTCACGCTGCGCCAGATGCAGGTCTTCCAGGTCTTCCAAGTGTTCCAGAATGAGTTCGCGCACGTAGTGGGTCTTGGTGCAGCCGTTGGCCTTTGCTACCGCAGCCAGGCGGTTTTCGGCTTCGGCGGGTAGTCTGAGAGAGAGCATCTTTTACCTCCTGTTTTTCTTGGTGTTTACTTGTATTCCAATCATATCACGCGGGCAAAAAAAGCCGGGCGGTGCCCGGCGGAACATTCCCGTGGTACGGGGACAGGAGTTGGGTCATCCCCACTGGTGTGGGGAACGGGTTTTTTCGTATTGCTCGAGCCGGGCTTGTTCGATTTTGTACTTCGCTTCGATCTCGCCCAGGTGTTTGAGGATGGCTTCCTTTACGTACCAGGTGCGGGGGCGACCGGTGCTGATCGAGAGTGCGTCCAGCCGTTCCCTGAGGTCATCCGGCAGGCGTACCGATACGGTGGGAAGTCCTTTTTGTTGCTGTGTCATGATTACTGGGATACGGTGATAGTTCGTGGCACGTAAGAGGAAACCGCCCCCACGCTCACGCCAGTCCAGCCTTGCTGGTCTGTCGGCGGCCATGCGCCGGGCGTGGGCGGCGGTTGTACTGGCGTTTGGATGGTCGCTACCGGCAGGGCAGGGGAGGGCGAGGTAACGACCCCCACGTTCGCGCTCGATGCGGCGACGCTGAAACGTGCGCCGAATACAGCCCCGCCTTGGGGCTGTTCGGCGGCGGGCGGGGCTACCGTTTGCGCGGCGCGGGGTGCGGCGAGGCGCGCTTCCAGCCAGGTCGCCCACTTGGCACCGCGCCGTTCGATGGCGGCGCGGTAGATGCTGTTGTAGTACGGCGTGCGCGAGTGGTAGTTCGCCGCCTTCGTCCACAAATCGCCTTCATCCTTGCGGATGTGCATCCGCAGACGCCAGGCGGCGAGGTTGTAGGCGTAGCAGCCGCTGGCGGCCACATGTTCGGCTCTGATGCCGTATTGCGCCAGTTCGCGCAGGTATGCCGTGTTGAACTGCATTGCGCCTACGTCCCAAGTGCCGTTGCTGTTGCGCACCCATTGGCCAGGCTTGCCGCCTTCCTGCTCAGCCACGGCGAGCAGGACGTGGGCAGGAATGTCGTAACGGGCGGCGGCGGCAATCGAGCACACCACCCGTTCCTGCATCATCGGCGGCAAGTCGGCGATGGGCATCATGGTAGCGCAACCCCGTTGGCTTGCAGCACGCGCTTGACCGGATCGGTTTCCGAATCACTGGCGTTTTGCAGCGTCTTGCGCGCTTCGTTGGCTTGCAGCGTGATGGCGGTGGACGGTCTGTGCGCTTCGCCGCTGGTGGCCTGAATTTGCTGGATCAGCAGCGCGCGCTTGGCATCCTCAACGCTCATGCCGCTGTCAGCGGTAGCGGTGGTGGTGGCTTCCGGCGTGGCAGGCCAGGTTTTTGTGTCGCTGGCGGCGGTGTCCGTGCCGCTGGTGGCGTCGTTGTTGGCCGTGTCCGTGCCGGTGGTGTCGGTGCCGTTGTTGGCGGTATCGGTGCCAGCTTCCTCAGGCGGGACGAAGCGACCATCGACCAACACCCAACCTTCCATGTAGTTTTCCGCCAGTTCTGCTTCGTTGTAGATGCAGCGCTGACTGCCGAACAGGCAGTAGGGATTCAGCGGTGCCTCGTTCCAGTGCGGATCGCTCGTGTAGTATGAGCCGTTGCAGACGGCGCCATTAGCATCGACAGTGCCTTTCTCAGCCTCGGTGCACCCGATGAGTGTCGCCGCCGGGGTTCCTTCGCCCGCCTTGGCAACCGAGGTAGCATCCGGGTTGCCGTTGCGGCTCAGGTAGTCTTCCCACGAGATGCTGGCGTATTCGCCGTCGACGAACTGGGCGATTTGCGTTTGCATGTCTTCGTCATCGGCCACTTTCGGGCACAGGTTCAGGAAATCCGCGCGGGCGCGGGCGGTTTTGTGGGGTTTTTTCAGGACAATGGAAAACAGCCGGGTGAGCGAGGGCGTGCACTCATCAGGGCGCGCTGCCGCCGCTGCCAGGCAGAGCAGGGCTTCGCAGGCGAGTTTTTCGTCGCCGGTCAGTTCCGTGGTGTCGACCTTGAGTGCGGTGCGCATCAGCGGCGTGCCGCTGCTGGCATCGCTGCCGTCGCCGCTGGCGGTGTCGCTGCCCGTGCAGTATTCCGAACCGTTGATGTCCAGGCAGGTGGGCATGGCGCTGGCGGTGTCGGGAGACGCCTTCGCGCCGTCCGTGCTGCCGTTGATGCTGGGCGTGGCGGCGGCGTCATCGTGATCGGGATAGGTTTTGACCCACGAGGCATTGTCGTATTCCGGATAGGTCTGCACCCAGGTGGCGTTGCTGGCCGAGGCGGTGTCGGTGCTGTCGCTGCTGCCGCTGCCGAGGGCAGAGCGGGTGCGCGTGGTAGTGGCGCTGACTTCTTCGCCTGCGGCTGCGCTGTCACTGGTGGCAACCGGAGCGGAGGTTTTTACCATGTAGTCCGGGGACGATTGCGCCTGCGAGTTGAGCCAGTCGGTGCCGCTGGTGGCCGCGCCCGTGCTGTCACCCGCAGGGGCGATGCCCCAGTAGTTGGTGATGTTGACTGCGCCGTTACTGGTTTGCGGTGCGCCCCAGTAGTTGGTGTCATCGGCGTGCGCCGACGAGATGGCCGCCATGAGGGCGGCGGTGACAAGGGAGGTTTTGAGCTTCATAGGTTGCTTCTCCTTGGTTGGATGGATGGGTACTGCGGGTTAGAGTTGCTGGCGGCGCTGTTGCGCCTTGAGGTTTGCGGCAATCCTGCCGCCGGTGGTGTTGGCGACTTTGGCGTCGATGGCGGCAGAGGCCACCTGCCCGGCAACGCTGGCTGCGGCACCGGCAAAGCGCAAAATGCGCCCGCCAATGCGCGCGCCGGTACGGGCGGCGCGGGCAAGGGAGTGTTTGAGGTTTTCGTGCATGGTTGCTCCTTAGGATTTGTGCTTGTTGACGAAGGCATCGACTTCGGCCTGACGGTCGACCTTGGTTTCCTGCAAGGTGTTGGCGCGGAAGGTTTCGCCGCCGGACGGGTTGCTGTACGGGACACCGGCCTTGGCCGCCTTGACGCGATCGCGGAACTTGCCGCCGATGGAGTTATCGACGCGGCGCTCCCATGCAGTTTTGCCTTTGGATGCGGCTTGTTTCGCACCTTCCATTGCGCCGGATGCGGTGTCTTTGACGGCGCCGCCGATTGCAGACCCAATCGCTGACAGGCCGTGTTTCGGTGCGCTCAATTTGCTGTTGCTATCGGACGAACCATTCGCGCCTTGTTGCTCGCCGCCGCTCGAGTCTGCTGCGTCGCTTTGTGCGCCAGTGTCGGCGGTCTGGCTTTGGGCAAGGTCGGTGTTCTGGCTGCTATCGTCAGAGGCGGCTTCGTCGCCGCTCGATGTGGGCGCGCTGTCGCTTGCGCTCGATGCGTTGCTGCCGGACGAAGACGACGCGCCCTGTTGCCCGCCGCCGCCCGTATCCGATGCGCTACTGCTGGACGAACCCTGCGCACCCTGTGCGCCCGTCGAACCCGACGAACCTTGTGCGCCACCGCCACTAGTGGAACCGGATGCGCCGCTGCTGTTGCTTGAACCAGTGCTGCCACCGCCGCCGCTTGCTGCGGCTTGGGCGGTTTTGGCGGGGGGAGGGGGTTGCGGTACGGCGGTGTCGTACATACTGCTATCGCCGCTACTGTCGGCGCCCGACATGCCGCTCTTGAAGGCTTCCGCAATGCCTTGTGCCGCGCCCGTCAAGGCCGCTGCGCCGCCCACGGCTGCGCCGCCCGCTGCTGCCGCTGCGCCTACGACTGCGCCGCCCGCCGCTGCTGCTGCGGTCATTGCGGTTTTGGCGGCGCTGAACATTGCACCACCGCTCGTGGAGCCAACGCCTGCCGCGCCGCCGCCGACCATTCCGGCTACCATGTCGGGGACGGTATGGGAGATTATGAAAAACGTCAGACAGAAAATCAGGAAGGAATTGTGCTGAACCAAATCAATTTTTCCAGGCATCGCGTTGAAATACTTTTCGATGAGACCCCCACATAGGCCGATTAGCAAAATCATCGTCATCAACTTGAGCGCGATGGCGAGTACGCTCTTGTAGTAGTTGATGGCAATGTCGGAAGTCCAACGGCTGCCGCCGAAACCCAGCACGAAGAAACCGGCGTACAGGACGATGTAACTTGCTGCGTACAGCATGAACAGATTCAGGCCGACAAGAGTCAGGAGGATCAGACTGATCAAGGCAACAATCCACGCGCCGAGCCATATTCCTGGCTCCCACCAACTGCCCGCTTCCGCTGTTTTGGCGACTACTTTTAGACCCACGTCAATTACACGGGATGGGCTTGTCCCGCCGTAGCTGCCAGACGCGGTATCGCCGAGTGTGCGCAGCGAATTCACAATGTCGTTTGCGAAGGCAGGCCCGTTTTGCAGCAACCACAGAAAAAACCCGAAGAACAGCATGAAGCGGATTGTTTCCGCGAAGAACTCCCCGATGTCAGCCTTGCGCACAAGCATGGTGCCGTAGGTGATGACTAGCGAGATGGTGCCGAGCGTCCAGAAGATGTACATCGCGGCTTTCTCGATGGTCTGCTTCCATTGCGCCGCGCTTTGTCGAAACAAGCCCAGAGCATCGTCCAACATGGCTTGCGAAGATGGGTCATCAGCAGCCATTGCGGTGCATGAATATGTGCAGACCAAAATAATCGCGAGCCATATTACGGCGTTGATTACTCCACTTGCAGCGAGAGGCGGGGCGACTGCGCCGCCCCGGGAACGATTTCCTGTTTCCATGTTCACTATTCGTTTTCTTTCGGTAGACCAATAGGGGTTTTTGAGGACAGCGTGTTGGGGTTGTTGACGCGCACCTTTGTAGGCGAATTCGCCCATTTGCGCTGCGCTTCGGTGAGTTCTGGAACGTATCTGTCATCGCAAGAACTCGCTTGATTGACGCCTTGACTGGCGCTCTGATTGACAATCACATACGTGGTAGCCGAGCCAATGAGGATGCCACCGGCAGCGGTAGCGATCAGGGCGGCAAGAACGGATTTACTCAACAACATGGCATTTCTCCTTCAGGTGATGGTTTCAAACGGTTCGCCCGACAACAGGTGTCGCCGGGCGAGCGGCGATGCTAACACCTGATTAATGCAGTTGTTTGATGCCGATAGGGGTTTTTGAGGACAGCGTGTTGGGGTCGTCGACGCGCACGTTTGTTGGTGTATTGGCAAACTCGCTGGCTTTGGCGGTGTATTCCTCAAACTCCTTTTCCTGCCGCTCTGCCTTCTGCGCCTCCTTCGTCATCTGCGCCGCGACCATGTTCTGCTGCGTCAGCAGCAGGCCACGGATTTGCAGCAGTTGCGTGCTCTGGTGGCTGGCAAGCTGGTTGGCGTAGCCGAGGGCTTCCATGCGCCCTTGCGCGGTGGAGGCGCGGCCTTGCAGGTCGCGCAGGTATTCGGCGTCTTTTTGCAGGCTTTCGCGGTTTTCCTGCAACACCTGCATGGCAGCCAGCGCGCTGTTCATCTGCGCGTCGTTGGCGACCTTCTCGATTTCGTTGAGCGCGGCACGT
>JAFZMK010000089.1 GCA_017553285.1 Rhodocyclaceae bacterium | reverse complement strand
TTTTCTGCAAAACATTGGAGTGACGCCATGAGCCTCGAATACAAAGGGTATAGCGCCGGCCCCATCAGCTTTGATGATGAAGCGGGGCTGTTCGTTGGCAGTGTTGCCGGTATCCGCGATTGCCTCATATTTCAGGGGACAAACGCCGATGAGTTGCGCCGCGATTTCCGCGACCTGGTGGATGAGTATCTGGAAACGTGCGCCGAAATGGGCAAGACGCCAGACAAGCCCGCCAGCGGGAAGGTCATGCTGCGCATCGCGCCGCGCGTACATGCCGCCATCAGCGCCGCCGCAGATGCTGCCGGTCAAAGCCTGAACAAGTGGGCAGAGGCGCTGTTCGCGCGGGAAACGGGCGTGGCGCTGCGCACGCATCCCCGTCCATCTTCCCCTGTCCGCCGCTAACGCGGCGGCGGGACGGGGGGAGTCGCTTTTTTGAATACATTCCATCGCCGGCGCATGTTGCCGGCGATTTCGTGTGTGTAGCGGGAGTAGGCGGTTTCGCCGCTGAGTATTCCCGCGCGCACTGCACCATGAGGCGCTCGCGGCGTTCGCCTTGCCATTCGTCGGCATCGAGGCGGTGCGCGCGCAGCGCGCCGGGGCGGGCGTTTTGCCGCGCAAAAATAGCGCTGGAACATTGCGCGCATTTGCCGCACAATTGCCCCCGCCACAAGCACCCCATTCCGCCAGTCCACTACTGACGACACAATCATTTCAGGAAGACTTTCCCATGGCACAGACAACCTCCTCCCCAGACGATCTGGACCCGCAAGGCACGCAAGAATGGCTCGATGCGCTCGACGGCGTCATCCGCAACGAAGGCGAGGCGCGCGCGCATTATCTGGTCAGCCGCCAGATTGAGCGCGTGCTGGAAACCGGCATCGACATTCCCTATTCCGCCAACACGCAATACATCAACACCATTCCCGCTTCGCACCAGCCGCGTTACCCGGGCGATGCAGACCGGGAATTGCGCATCCATTCCTATATCCGCTGGAACGCCATGGCGATGGTGGTGCGCGCCAACAAACATACCAACGTGGGCGGGCACATTGCTTCGTTTGCTTCTGCCGCCGCGCTCTACGACGTGGGCTTTTCGCATTTCTGGCACGCGCCCAGCGCCGAGCACGATGGCGACCTCGTCTTCTTTCAGGGGCATTCCGTGCCGGGCGTCTATGCCCGCGCGTTTTTGCTCGGGCGGCTTTCCGAGGCGCAACTGGATAACTTCCGGCAGGAAGTTTCCGGTCAGGGCATTGCCTCGTATCCGCACCCGTGGCTGATGCCAGATTTCTGGCAGTTTCCTACCGTTTCGATGGGGCTGGGGCCGTTGTGCGCGATTTATGCCGCACGCTTCATGAAATACCTCGCCAGCCGCAACCTGATTGACGCCGAACGCGCCCGCGCGCGCAAGGTGTGGGCGTTTCTGGGCGATGGCGAGACCGACGAGGTCGAGGCGCTGGGTGCCATCGGCATGGCGGCGCGCGAAAAGCTGGACAACCTCATCTTCGTCATCAACTGCAACCTGCAACGGCTCGATGGCCCGGTGCGCGGCAACGGCAAAATCATCCAGGAACTGGAAGCCGAGTTTCGCGGCGCGGGCTGGAACGTTATCAAGGTGATTTGGGGCACGCAGTGGGATGCGCTGTTTGCCCGCGACCACAAAGGCATTCTGAAAAAACGCATGATGGAATGCGTCGATGGCGAATATCAAACCTTCAAGGCGAAAAACGGCGCCTATGTGCGCGAACATTTTTTCAATACGCCGGAATTGAAAGAGCTGGTCGCCGATTGGACAGACGATCAGGTCTGGCAACTGAACCGTGGCGGGCACGACATCTTCAAGATTTTCGCCGCCTACAAGGCCGCCACCGAGCACACCGGCCAGCCCACGCTGATTCTTGCCAAGACCATCAAGGGCTACGGCATGGGGCAAGCGGGCGAGGCGATGAATATTTCGCACCAGCAAAAGAAAATGGATCTGGAATCCATCCGCCATTTCCGCGACCAGTTCCACATCCCCGTGCCGGACGACCAACTCGCCGACCTGCCCTATCTGAAATTCCCCGAAGATTCCGCCGAATACCAATACATGCACGCGCAGCGCATGAAACTGGGCGGTTTTCTGCCCGCGCGTCGGCGCAAGGCTGCCGAGGCGCTGCCGGTGCCGCCGCTTTCGGCGTTCGATGCGCTGCTGCAAGCCTCGGGCGAAGGGCGCGAGCTGTCCACCACCATGGCGATGGTGCGCATCATGAACATCCTGCTCAAGGACAAGGCACTGGGCAAACACATCGTGCCCATCGTGCCGGATGAATCGCGCACGTTTGGCATGGAAGGCATGTTCCGCCAGTACGGCATCTGGAGCCAGCAAGGTCAGCAATACGTGCCGGAAGACCATGACCAGCTCATGTTCTACAAGGAATCGAAAAACGGCCAGGTGCTGCAAGAAGGCATCAACGAAGCCGGTTCGATGGCCGACTGGATTGCCGCCGGTACCGCGTACAGCGTGCACGGCGTGCAGATGGTGCCGTTCTATATTTGCTATTCCATGTTCGGCCTGCAACGCACGCTGGACCTGGTCTGGGCGGCGGGCGACCAGCGCGCGCGCGGTTTCCTGATTGGCGGCACTGCCGGGCGCACCACCTTGAACGGCGAAGGCTTGCAGCACGAAGACGGGCACAGTCAGGTGCTCGCCTCGCTGCTGCCCAACTGTGTGAGCTACGACCCCACCTTCCAGTATGAAGTCGCCGTCATTGTGCAAGACGGGATGCGCCGCATGTTTGTGGAGCAGGAAGACGTGTTCTATTACCTCACGGTAATGAACGAAAACTACAGCCACCCCGAAATGCCCGCCGGTGCCGAGGCGGACATTCTCAAAGGCATGTATCTGTTCCGCGCCGCCCAACCCAAAACGGCGGATGCGCCGCGCGTGCAGTTGCTGGGCAGCGGGGTGATTTTCCGCGAAGTCATCGCTGCCGCCGGACTGCTGGAAGCAGACTGGGGCGTGGCTGCCGATTTGTGGTCGTGCCCGAGTTTCACCGAACTGGCGCGCGACGGTCATGATGTAGAGCGCTGGAACCTGCTGCATCCGGCAGACGAACCGCGCGCTTCGCACGTCGCCCGCAAGCTGGCGGGGGCGGAAGGGCCGGTGATTGCCGCCACCGATTACGTGCGCCTGTTTGCCGAGCAGATTCGCCCCTTCGTGCCCGGGCGCTACGTCACGCTGGGCACGGACGGCTTTGGTCGCTCGGACACCCGCGAACGCCTGCGCCACTTCTTTGAAGTCGACCGCCACTGGATTGCGCTGGCGGCGCTGCGCGCGCTGGCCGACGAAGGGCGCATTGCGCGCGCGCGCGTTCTTGATGCAATGAAAAAATACGGCATCGATGCCGACAAACCCAACCCGCTCACGGTCTGAGGAGAAACGCCATGACTCAGCTTGTGGAAATCAAGGTGCCGGACATTGGCGACTTTGACGATGTACCGGTGATTGAACTGTTTGTGAAAGTGGGCGACGCCATCGCCGTCGATGATGCCATCTGCACGCTGGAATCCGACAAGGCCACCATGGACGTGCCCGCGCCGCTTGCGGGCATCGTGCGCGAAGTGTGCGTTGCCGTCGGCAACCGCGTGCGCGAAGGCGCGCTGCTCATCAAACTGGAACCCGCCAACGCCACCGCTGCCGCAGCGCCCGCGCCGCAGCCCGCTGCCACCGCGCCCGCCGCTGCGGGCAGCGCCGAGCAAGTCATCGACCTGCTG
>JAFZMK010000088.1 GCA_017553285.1 Rhodocyclaceae bacterium | reverse complement strand
GCCGCTCCTGCAAGGTCATCGGGCGGGCGCGTTCATCTTCCAGGGTTTTGCGCGCCCGTGCTTCCCGCTGCCATTGGCCGCCTTCCAGGCGGTTTTCGTAAATCGGCTGAACCTTCTGGTCGTAAATGCACAAGCGATCCACCAGCTTGCTGTCTTCGGCTGCCGCCACAGAGTTCGCCACGCCCGCATAGGCTTCATCGTGTTTGTCCTTCGTGGAAAAGCGCCCGAAGCCGTTTCTTGCGCGCTGACCTTCGTAGCGCAAATGAATACGCTGTTCACTGACCGCAGCCGGAACCGCCATTACATGCAGTTCGACCGTGTAGCCCGCCTGCTTCAGTCCTTGCGTGATTTTGGCAAGCGCCTCGGGATCGCGCGAAGTCTGGTCAATGATGAGGTTTCGCCGTCCCTGCACAGCATCGCGCATCAGCCGCGTAGCCCACGGGCCGCAATCGGCGTGCGTGAGATTGGCCGCCAGCCTGTCATTCTCCTTCATCAATCGCTCGTACTCGGGATGCTTCGGGCGCAGCTTGTCAGCATCGACCAGCACATAGCCGGTTTCCCTGAAGCGTTCGATTGCGTTTGCGGTAATCCCCGATTTTCCGGAACCAGGCTGACCCCCTGTTATTACGGCGCAGGGATGCGTCTGTGCCTTGCTTTTGGGCAGGTAATAGTCCGCAATCTTTTTGGTGTAAATCGCCTCGTGCCGTTCGGCATCCAGCTTGGTCGTCTCAGTCATGTTTTGCGCGGGATTGTTCGTAGTTGGCTTTCACGATGGGGCAGTAGTCATCCAGCACATGCTGAATTGCCGCATCATCATTTAGCCCCAGTTCATACAGTTCGTCATCAAGCTGTCTGCTTTCCGCTTCCCACTGCGCGATTTTTCCCCGATCCGGGTTCGCCTTTTTCTCCTCGTCGTAAATCGCCGTAGTACGCATGGCAATCATGAAGCCGATGGTTTCCTGTGCAATCTCGAAGCGATCCAGGCGCTCCCGCATGGTAAGTTCTGTTTGCATGATGTTTCCTCCTCTGTTGCTATCCGTTCCTATGCATCATCATCGGGCACGCGGTCGAAGGCGGCCTCTATGGCGTCCTCATAGCTCATCGCGTCTTCTTCAAACGCGCCCAGCAGTTCGGCCTCATCCGGATCCATCGACACTACGAGGCCGGGCGTGTTGTAGGCGTCTTGCAGCTTTTGCAGCGCCACTTCCAGCGTGGCAGCACGCTCGTCTTCGTCGGGGCTGCGCGTCTGGGTAGAGAAGTTCATCGCGTTGTCTGTCATTTCTGTTTCCTCCAGGTTGAAACTCGGTTACTTCGTGTCTGCGCTTGGGATTGTACCTGCAAGCGTTGATGGTTCAGGGGGCGGTGAAGCATTGTGTTTTCACCTTTCTTTAACATTAAAAGGCAGTGCTTTGCATCTTGTTTGGCGTTGAATTGCACGTTATCCCCACCGCTGCCAGAAGCGGATGGATTTCAGGGTTGCCTGGTTTTGTGCAAGCACTTTGCGGTTCTCCTTGAGTTCGTCCTGAATGTCCATCAGCGTGCGTTCTTCGGGCGTGGCGCGGGCGTATCGCTCTGCTCTGGCGGCGCGCGCTGCCTTCGCTTCTGCGTCTGCCGCAAACATCCCATAAATGCCCCCGCCTACGGCAAGCAGGATGGCTGCCCATTGGAAGACGGGGCCGGTGAGCGGCAGGCCGGTAATGGATTCGATGAGGCCAAGCACGCCGAAGAGCAGGAACGCGGCCAGCAAAAGTATCCAGCCGCCCAGGAACAGGAAGACGACGAAGAGCAGGAAAAAGGTTAGCGCCCGCGCGCCCTCGCCAGCGAAGAAGAAGAGATACACCAGCGGCAACAGTGCCAGTATGCCAAGGGCGATCTGCGCACCGAATGCCGCACCAATACCCCACAGCGCAATCACCCCGCCGATGAACAACGTGGTGCGCACAGCAACCGACAAGCCGAAGAACAGGAAGAGCAGCCCAAACACCGCCCCGGTCACGCCCAGCACGGCCAGAATGCCCGTGCGCACATCGCCCGGCGCGGCGGATTGGTCAGACGGCGGCGCTGCCGGTACAGGCTGCGGCACGGCCACCTGCTGGCCGCCTGCGGCCACCAACTGCGGACGCGCACCACGGGCGCGGCGGTCTTGTTCGGCCAGCAACTGGCGGCGACGATTGTCCAGCGCCTCGTCGCAAAACTCGATGTCCAGACGTTCTTCGGCAGCAACCCGCGCAAATGCTTCCAGCATCCGCTCATTGCCACTGCGAACCGCAACCCGGTTGCCCCAGCGAATCTGCGACAAGCGCAGCAGGCACAAAATCGCCTCGCGATCATGCTCGGCCTGATCAGAGATTTCATACCCGCCCTTGCCGTCTTCGCGCACCACCGCAGCACCCCTGCGATAGAGGACGGTGCGGGCACCCGTGGCATTGGGCACGCCTTGCCGGGACTTCGGGAACTGGAGAACCTTGTTCATCGCGTTTTACCTTTCTTTGCACATTAAAAGATAGTGCTTTGCAGATTATTTGTCACTGAAAAACATTGCCTTCCAGCGCGTGATAGATCGCCATGCTGATGATGGCGGCGCGCGCCTGGCCGGTGCGTGCGGCGGTCTCATCGACACGGCGCAGCAGGTCGGGGGCAATGGTGATGGTGATCTGGCGCTTGTTGCCTTTGGCCAGCCCCTTGTTATAGGTGCCGCCGTCCGCTGCCGCATCCGGCGCGCCCTGGATGAACTCGGCCTGCGCCGCTGCTTTGGGTTTGCGTTGAATTGCCATTTCAAATACTCCTGTTTT
>JAFZMK010000001.1 GCA_017553285.1 Rhodocyclaceae bacterium | reverse complement strand
GACATGCTGCTCTTTGCCCGGGGCGACAGCCTCGGGCGGCAAACTTTCCCGGTGCACGAGCTGGTCACCGAACTGGCCCACACGCTGGAACCCGTCGCGCGCGCGCGCAAAATCCGCTTCCACGCCCAGTGCGACTGCGGCGACACCGAACTCTATGCCGACCGCAAGGCGCTGGGCGGCGCGCTCACCAACCTGCTGGAAAACGCCATTCAAGCCACGCCCGAAGACGGCGAAGTGCGCTTTGCCGCCACCATGCCCGCGCCCGCGATGGTCGATTTCAGCATCCGCGACACCGGTCGCGGCATGGAAAGCGCACAGCTTGCCCGCATCTTTGAACCGTTTTTCACCACCCGCGCCGAAGGCACCGGCCTGGGGCTGGCGATTGCCCGTGGCGTTGCCCGTGGTCACGGCGGCGATATTCACGCCACCTCGCGCCCCGGGCACGGCTCGTGCTTTACTCTTTCATTGCCCGTCATCCGCGCCCCGTCTGAGGAGCCTGCCGAATGAACACAGCCAACGAACCCATCCACATTCTCGTCGTCGAAGATGACGACGCCTTGCGCGACGCCGTCTGCTTCACGCTGGAAATGGCCGGTCACCGCGTCACCGGCGTCAATGGCGGCCCGCCCGCGCTGGAAGCCATTGCCCGCAACGTCTTCAACCTCGTCATCAGCGATTTGCGCATGGACCCCATGGACGGTCTGCAACTGCTGGCAGAAATCCGCGTGCGCCTGCCGCAGTTGCCGGTATTGCTGATGACCGCGTATGGCGACGTAGAAAAAGCCGTCGCCGCCATGCGCGGCGGTGCCTGCGATTTCCTCATGAAGCCGTTCGAGCCGGACGTGCTGCTCGCCCACGTGCACCGCTACGCCGCCACGCCCGAAGGCGGCCAGCAAGACACCATCGCCGAAGACCCGCGCACCTTGAACATCCTGTCCATGGCCGCGCGCGTGGCGGAAACCGACGCCACCGTGCTGCTCACCGGCGAATCCGGCACGGGCAAGGAAGTCTTCGCCCGCCACATTCATAACCACTCGCCGCGCAAGGAAAAACCCTTCGTCGCCATCAACTGCGCGGCAATCCCGGAAAACCTGCTGGAAGCCACGCTGTTCGGTCACGAAAAAGGCGCGTTCACCGGCGCGCAAAGCGCCTCGGCGGGCAAATTTGAGCAGGCGCAGGGCGGCACCCTGTTGCTGGACGAAATTTCCGAAATGCCGCTGGCGCTGCAATCGAAGCTGCTGCGCGTGTTGCAAGAGCGCGAAGTCGAGCGCGTCGGCGGCAAAAAATCCATCCCGCTCGATATTCGCGTGCTCGCCACCAGCAACCGCGACATGCCCGCCGAAGTCGCCGCCGGGCGCTTCCGCGAAGATTTGTATTACCGCCTCAACGTCTTCCCGCTGGAAATTCCCGCCCTGCGCGAACGTCCCGGCGACATTGTCCCGCTGGCGCGCCATTTCCTCGCCCTGCACGGTCAGCGCCTGAAGCGCACGGCACGGCTGGACGCCGGTGCCGAGCCGCTGCTCACCGCCCACACCTGGCCGGGCAACGTGCGCGAGCTGGAAAACACCATGCAGCGCGCGCTCATCCTCGCCGCAGGCGACACCGTCACCGCCACCACGCTGCGCATGTGCTTGCCCGCCAGCGCCGTGCCCGCACCTGCGACACCGGCAAATCCTGCCGCTTCAGCGGCAAATTCTGCCGCCCCCGTCCCGCCCGCAAGCGGCGCCAGCGGCAACATGCGCGAACTCGAACGCGACCACATCCTCGCCGTACTGCGCGAAGTGGGCGGCTCGCGCAAACGGGCGGTGGAAAAACTCGGCATTTCCGAGCGCACCTTGCGCTACAAACTCCAGCAATACCGCAGCGAAGGCTATGATGTCTGAAACGGGCATGATTCTTGCTGAAAAACGGTTGAAATGCGTGCGCGGCACGCGCCCATGCGAATCCCGCGCAGGTCGGAAGCCGACTTGCGCACCAGCTCAACGAGGTCCGAAATGGATACCCGAGGCATTGAACAACTGATCGGCGAACTGCGCGGCACCGCGCAGGTAGCGGCAGGCAAGCCCGCCGCCGTCGATGCGCAAAACAGCGCCGACGGCGTCAGCTTCGCCGAAGTCCTGAAAGACGCGCTGCAAGACGTGAGCGCTGCCAGCAAGGAAGCGCGCAACATGTCCAACGAATTCACCGCCGGCAACCCGGAAGTGAAATTGCAGGATGTCATGGTCAATCTGGAAAAAGCCAGCCTGTCCTTCCAGCAAATGGTGCAGGTGCGCAACAAACTCGTCACCGCCTATCAGGACATCATGAACATGCCGGTCTGACGGCACGCACCACACAACCACGCGGGGAATGCCCACACACGGGTGTTCCCCGCGCTGTTTTTTGCGGCACGCAACAAAATTCCCGCTTTTCGCGCCGCAAACGGTTAGCATTCGGGTTTCGGATTTTTTGCCCCCCCTGCGCATCGTGAGTACACCCGACGCCCCCAAAAAACCCGCCGCCCGCACGCGCAAGCCTGCACGGTCAGACAGCCGCCAGCAAAGCCTCTTCACGGAAGAGAGCGCGCCCGTCACGCGCAAAAAACCGCCCACCGCCCGCGCCGCTGCGCAAAAACCCGCAGCGAAACCTGCCGCCAAACCTGCGACAAAACCCGTCCCGCCCGCGCCGCCGCGCGTCAAAAAATCGTCCTGGCTGGCACGCTTGTTTGTGCTGCTGATGGTGCTGGCGCTCGCGGCGGGCAGCGTACTGGGCGCAGCACTATGGTGGCTACCGCGCCAGCCGCTGCAACTGGCGCAGCCCGTCGAATTCACCATCGAACGCGGCATGACGCTGCGCCAGGCGCTCGAAGAAATGTCCCGCGCCGGCATTCCCTTCCAGCCCGAATTGCTCTACTGGGCGGCGCGTCTGAACCGGCAGGGCAACCACATCATCGCCGGCAGTTACGTGGCAGAAAGCGGCTCGTCCCCGCTGGCGCTGGTACGCATGATGGAACAAGGGCTGGTCGCCTCGGCCAGCGTGCGTCTGGGCGAAGGCTGGACGTTGCGCCAGATTCGCGCCGCGCTGCGTGATGCGCCCTATCTGGTCGACGACATTTCCAGTCTGGACGAAGCCACCCTGCTCGCCCGCATCGGCGCGAAAGAGGCGCACGCCGAAGGCTTGTTTTTCCCCGACACCTACCAATACAACCGCCACAGCAGCGCGCTGGCGCTGTTGCGCGAAGCCTACCGCAGCATGAAAACCCGTCTGGAAACCGCCTGGGCGGGACGCGCGCCCGACGTGGCGCTGAAAAGCCCGTATGAAGCGCTGATTCTCGCCTCCATCATCGAAAAGGAAACCGGCCCCAGTGACGACCGCGCGCGGGTGAGCGCCGTCTTCCACAACCGCCTGCGCCAGGGCATGAAACTGCAAACTGACCCCACCGTGCTCTACGGTTTCGGTGAAGACGCCCCGCCGCGCCTGCTGCGCCGCCATCTGGAAACCGACCACCCGTTCAACACCTACACCCGCTTTGGTCTGCCGCCCACGCCGATTGCCAGCCCCAGCGAAGCCGCGCTGGCCGCCGCCGTGCACCCGGAAAACAGCGACTATCTATACTTCGTTTCCCGCAACGACGGCAGCAGCGAATTTTCCCGCACGCTCGCCGAGCACAACCGCGCCGTCAACCGCTATCAACGCGGCAAACCCGCCGCCAACTGACGTTTTCGCATGAACGCATCCACCGCCCCGTTTCTCACCTTTGAAGGCATCGACGGCGCAGGCAAAAGCAGCCGCATCGCCGCCGCCGCCGCGCTGTTTCGCACGCCGCCGCTGATTACGCGCGAACCCGGCGGCACGCCGCTGGGCGAGCGCCTGCGCGAGGTGTTGCTCCACCAGCCGATGCGCCCGATGACCGAAGCGCTGCTCATGTTCGCCGCCCGCCGCGAACATTTAGAGACCGTCATCCTGCCCGCGCTGGCGGCAGGTCGCCCCGTGCTGTGCGACCGCTTTTCCGACGCCAGCTTCGCCTACCAGCACGGCGGGCGCGAATTGCCCGCCGCCGCGCTGGAAGCACTGGAAGCGCTCACCCATCCCGATTTTGCGCCCTCGCTCACTTTCCTTTTTGACCTCGACCCCGCCGCCGCCGCCGCACGGCTAAACAACATGGGCGGCGAACGCGACCGCTTCGAGCGCGAACAAGCCGACTTTTTCGCCCGCGTGCGCGCCGCCTATCTTGCCCGCGCCGGGCGCGAAGCAGCGCGCTTTGCCGTGCTGGATGCCGCCCGCACACCGGCGGACATTGACGCCGAAATCGCCACCCTGCTGCAACAACGCTTCCCCACATGGCTGAAGACCTGACCCTGCCCACCGTGCGCGCCCTGCCCTGGCTGCACCCCCTGTGGCAACGGCTGACCGCGCCGGACGCCCCCGCCGCGCACGCCCTGCTGTTCATCGGCCCCGCCGGTATTGGCAAGCGCCAGCTTGCCGAGGCGCTCGCCGCCCGCATCCTGTGCGACCAGCCGCAGGAAGACGGTCACGCCTGCGGCAACTGCCCCGCCTGTCGGCTGCACGCGGCGGGCAACCATCCCGACTTTTTCCGCATCGTCCCCGAAGGCGAGCAAGCCGACGAAGCCGCCAACGCGCAAGAGGACGCAGGCGCGGCGAAAAAGGCCAGTCGCCAGATTGTCATCGAACAAATCCGCCAGTTGCAGGCGGCGCTCACCAGCACCGGCCACCAAAGCGAACGCCGCCCCGTGCTCATCGACCCGCTGGAAGCGATGAACGCATTCACCGCCAACGCCCTGCTCAAACTGCTCGAAGAACCGCCCGCCGGCTGCCGTTTTCTGCTCGTCTGCGCCGCCCCCTCGCGCCTGCCCGCCACCATCCTCAGCCGCTGCCAATGCTGGCGGCTGGCCGCGCCCGCGCCAGATGCTGCCGCCGCGCTGCTTACCGGCGACGAAGCGCGCGCGCTGCTGGCGCTCAATGGCGGCGCGCCGCTGGCAGCACAACGGCAAAGCGAACAAGGCTGGGCGCCGCTGATGAGCCGTTTTGTGCAAGAACTTTCCGCCCTGCCGCAAAGCGGCGCGCTGGCGCTGGCGGCGCGCTGGGAAGCCTGGCTGAAACAGCGCGACACGCAGGACACCGCCTTCGCCCTGCCCAACCTCGTCGACTGGCTGCACCGCTGGGTAGCCGACCTCGCCCTGTTGCGCCTGGGCGCACAGGTGCGTTTTTTCCCCGCCGAGCGCGCCCGCCTGCAACGCTTGGCGCAACATTTGCCCATCGCCGCCATTCTCACCTGTTACAATGACTTGGCGCAGATTCGCCGCGCCGCCACGCATCCGCTGAACGCGCGCCTGCTGCTTGAAGACATGCTGCTGCGCTACGCCCGTCTCACCGCCTGAACCCTTCACCGCCTGCACGACCATGCCTGATTCCGCCACCCACCGCCCGCCCATCCTGCAACTCAACCTCAAGAACAAGGCACAGCTTTACGCTTCCTACATGCCCTTCATCACGAACGGCGGCCTGTTCCTCAAAACTTCCCGCCCGCTTCGCCTCGGCGACGAAGTCTTCGTCATGGTGCAGTTGCCCGATGAACCCGAAAAAATCTCCATCGCCGGGCGTGTCGCCTGGATTTCCCCGCCGGGCTGTCAAGGCGGCAAACCCGCCGGCATCGGCGTAGGCTTCACCGCCAACGAAGTCAATGCCGCCCTGCGCAGCAAAATCGAAACCGCGCT
>JAFZMK010000087.1 GCA_017553285.1 Rhodocyclaceae bacterium | reverse complement strand
CCGGTGGGGCGCACGACCTGTTCGACCACTTGCGCCTGATGTTCGCGCTCGTAGTCGGCAGGCGTGGCGGAAATGAAGATGGTTTGCGGCATGAGCGCTTCAAATTCGGCAAAGCGCAGCGGGCGGTTGTCCATCGCCGAGGGCAGGCGAAAGCCGTATTCGACGAGGTTTTCCTTGCGCGAGCGGTCGCCCTTGTACATGCCGCCAATCTGCGGGATGGTGACGTGCGATTCATCAATGAACAGCAGCGCGTCCGGCGGCAGATAATCGACCAGTGTCGGCGGCGGCTCGCCGGGCTTGCGCCCGGAAAGGTGGCGCGAGTAGTTTTCGATGCCTTTGCAAAAGCCCATCGCATCCAGCATTTCCAAATCCAGCCGGGTGCGCTCGCCGATGCGCTGCGCTTCTACCAGGCGCATGTTGGTTTCAAAAAACGCAATGCGGCTGGCGAGTTCTTCGCGGATGCGCTCCATGGCCTGGCGCACCGTCTCGCGCGGTGTTACGTAATGGCTGGACGGAAACACCGTGTAGCGCAGCAGGCGTTCAAGAATCTGGCCGGTGAGCGGGTCAAACAGCGAGAGCTTTTCGACTTCGTCGTCAAAGAGTTCGATGCGCAGCGCGCGCTCGGCGTTTTCGGCGGGGAATACGTCGATGATGTCACCGCGCACGCGAAACGTGCCGCGCGCAAAATCAAATTCGGTGCGGCTGTATTGCATGTCGACCAGGCGGGCGATGATTTCGCGCTGCGTCAGTTTTTCGCCCTCGCGCACATGCAAAATCATGGCGTGGTAATCGACCGGGTCGCCAATGCCGTAGATGGTGGACACGGTGCCGACAATCACCACGTCGCGTCGTTCCAGCAGGCTTTTTGTGGCGGACAGGCGCATCTGCTCGATTTGCTCGTTGACCGAAGAATCTTTCTCGATGAACAAATCGCGCGCGGGCACGTAGGCTTCGGGCTGGTAATAGTCGTAATAACTGACGAAGTATTCCACCGCGTTTTGCGGGAAAAACTCGCGCAGTTCGGCATAGAGCTGCGCGGCCAGCGTCTTGTTTGGCGCCAGCACCAGCGCAGGCCGCCCGCAGCGGGCAATGACGTTGGCCATGGTAAAAGTCTTGCCTGAGCCGGTCACGCCCAGCAGGGTTTGATACATCATCCCTTCCTGCACGCCTTGTGTGAGTTCTGCAATCGCCTGCGGCTGGTCGCCCGCAGGGGCAAACGGCAGGTGCAGGCGAAAGTCGCTGTTGGCAAAGGTTTGCACGTTCGTATCAGTCATGAAATGGGGCGTGG
This sequence comes from Rhodocyclaceae bacterium, assembly GCA_017553285.1. Classification (GTDB taxonomy): domain Bacteria; phylum Pseudomonadota; class Gammaproteobacteria; order Burkholderiales; family Rhodocyclaceae; genus JAFZMK01. The sequence continues at coordinate 1,226 of JAFZMK010000087.1, read as the reverse complement.
ATGGCGTTTTACAAACGCGGGATTCTCGCGCAAAATTTCGCCTGCCGCACGCCCGATGTTGCGGCTTCTTTCTGTTGCACCGCCTTTTTTCGGAGAACATCCATCATGCCTGCACCGCTTTTTGCCCACGTCGAACTCGCCCCGCGCGACCCCATCCTTGGTCTGAACGAAGCCTTCGCCGCCGATTCGCGCACCGATAAGGTGAATCTTGGCGTCGGCGTGTATTACGACGAAAACGGCAAAATTCCGCTGCTGGGCGCTGTCGCGCAAGCCGAGGCGGAACGTTTGGCGGCGCGCCCGCCGCGCGGCTATCTGCCCATTGATGGCGTGCCCGCGTACAACCAGGGCGTGCAGACGCTGCTCTTTGGTGCCGATAGCGCGCTGGTGCGCGAAGGCCGCGCCGTTACCGTGCAGGCCCTCGGCGGCACCGGCGCGCTGAAAATCGGCGCCGATTTTCTCAAACGCCTGAAACCCGAAGCGAAAGTGCTGATTTCCGACCCCAGTTGGGAAAACCACCGCGCGCTGTTTGAAGCCGCCGGTTTCCCCGTCAGCACCTACCCGTATTTCGATGCCGCCAGCCGTGGTGTGGCCTTTGAGGCGATGCGCGATTTTCTCGCCACGCAGGCGGCGGGCACCATCGTCGTGCTGCACGCCTGTTGCCACAACCCCACGGGGGCGGATTTGACCGAAGCGCAATGGCGCGAAATCGTCGCCGTGTGCGAACGTCAAGGGCTGGTGCCGTTTCTTGACATGGCCTATCAAGGCTTTGCCGACGGTTTGTTTGAGGATGCCGTGGCGGTGCGCCTGTTTGCCGAAAGCGGGCAGAACGTGTTTATTTCCAGCTCGTTTTCCAAGTCGATGTCGCTGTATGGCGAGCGCGTCGGCGCGCTGACGCTGATTGCCAACAGCCGCGACGAGAGCGCGCGCGTGCTCTCGCAGGTCAAGCGCGTCATCCGCACCAACTATTCCAACCCGCCCACGCACGGCGCCGCCGTAGTCGGCGCGGTATTGAACACGCCCGCGCTGCGCCAGCAATGGGAAACGGAACTTGCCACGATGCGCCAGCGCATCCGCACCATGCGCGAAGAGCTGGTGCGCAAACTCGCCAGCGTCGGGGTGAGCACAGATTTTTCCTTCATCACCCGCCAGCGCGGCATGTTCTCGTACACGGGGCTGAGCGCCGCGCAGGTCGAACGGCTGAAAACCGAATTTGGCATTTACGCCGT
>JAFZMK010000086.1 GCA_017553285.1 Rhodocyclaceae bacterium | reverse complement strand
TTGATGCCGACCTTGTCGATGGCAATTTGACGGCTGTCGGCGCTGTTTTGTACGTCGGGGATGGCAGTGCTGTGTGTGTCCATGAGCTGTCCGTGTAGGGGAAAAAGGCGCGGCGGCGCATCGTATCCGCGCGTGATGGCGTGCGCAAATATCACCACCATCAAGACCGCCTATAACTGCGCGGCGCGCGGCGGGGCGCTAATGATACCCGCAGGCGCGCAGGGCGCCAAAAGCTGCGGCGGCGGCGCTCTCAGATGCTTACAAATGAGAATGCTTGCTATCTTCGCCAGAACCGGCATAATACGAGAACAATTCTTGTTTGAGGAGTAAACGCATGAATGCTTTGGTTGTTGGCGCAGACCGTCTGGGCAATATTCCGGAGGTGTTGGATCAATTCGGCATCCGTATCGCGGCGCATGTCAGCGGACGCGAAAGCGCGCACCAGCGCCGCAGCGCGCCGCTGCCAGCGGGCACGCAACTGGTGATTTTGTTCACGGACTTTTTGGGGCACAACGTGATGCAGCGCTTTCGCGAAGCGGCTTCGCGCGAAGGCGTGATGGTGGTGTGCTGCCGCCGTTCGGTGTGCGCGCTGCAACAGGCGCTAGGGCGGCGGATTGCGCCGAGGCGCTGTGCCAACTGCCCGGGGCGCTGCGGCGGCAAGCAGCAAACGGCGCGCGCCTAGTCTGCGCCTTCTTTCTTGCTGCGTCGGCGTTTGCGTCGTCGCCATTTGTGGCCGATGCAGGCGCACCAGAGCAGGTCGATGAGCAGGTAGGCGGCTAGCGCGGCGGCGAGTGCGAGGAAGGAAATGCCTACGAACAGCGGCTTGCTGTGCTGCACGATGTGCTGCCACAGCGGGGTGTCGGGCGGCGGGGCGGTTTTGGCGGCGGCGGGCGGTGGGGCGTCTTCGGCAGCTTCGGGCGTGCCGGTCAGCCAGTGCCCGAGGCGCCAGGCGCTGTAATACAGCGGGCCGACGGTAATCGGGTTGGTTACCAGTGTGCTGGCTGCCGTCGCGGGCAGGTTGGCGCGCAGGGCGATGGCGGCGGCGGCGGCAACGGGAATTTGCGCCAGCGGAATCAAGAAGCCAAAAAAGACGCCGATTGCCACGCCCAGCGCCACGCTGCGGCGCGACCACAGCCATAGCTTGGGATGCGTGAGCCAGGGGGCAAGCCAGCGCAGGTAGCGGTTGCGCTCGAATTGTTCGCGCCGGGGCAGCAGGGCGCGCAGACGTTGGCGAAGCGGGCTGCGCGTCGGCATGGCGGGGTCAGCGGCTGGCGGCGTTCGCCGCCGGCGGTACGAACAGTTCATTGTGATGCGCACCCGCCCATTCCAGCGCGCGGGCGCTGGCGCGCAGCACGGCGCGCGCGCTGATGGTCGCGCCGGTGCGGGCGTCAAAATGCCCGCCGTCTTTTTGGGGACGCCATTGCTCGGCGGGTACGTCCGCCAGTCCGATGCCCGCGAATTGCTCAATCCATTTCGGCGTGCGGCGGTCTTTTTCGGGGTCGATATAGTCGCCCAGACCGGGGGTTTCGTGATGTTCGGTCACGCGCAGCCCCAACAGGCGGTTGTCCGGCGCAATCGCCAGCAGCAGTTCAATGGCACCGCCATAGCCATCGGGCGCGCGCGCTTCCAGCAGCACGGCAACGGGCACGCCGTTTTTGCGGGCGACCAGCGCCTGCGAGGGTTCATCCAGCCCGAGTGCGGCCACCGGCGGCAGGGCGAGGGCGTCGGCCAGCAAGTCGTTGTCGAAACTGTCGGCGGCAAGCAGGGCGTGCACGCGCTCGAGGCGGGCGCGTTCGTGTGCCGCTGCAATGGATGGTTCGGTAAGCTGGTGGGTGAGCGCCATCAACAAGGTGATGACCAGCGCGAAAGCAGCCAGCGTGCGGGCGGCAGAGAAGGCGGCGCGGATGGGTTCAGCGTTCATGACCGAAAGCCTTGGGCTGGGTGTGAAGGTCAATAAAGGGCGCGCAGAAATTCATCAGCAGCACGGAAAAGGCGATGCCGTCCGGATAGGCACCGTGGCTGCGGATGAGCCAGACGATGAGTGCTGCGCAGGCGGCGAGCAGACATTTGCCGCGCGCCGTGGTGCAGCCGGTGACCGGGTCGGTGAGGATGAAAAAGGCGGCGAGCATGGTGCTCGGGTGCAGCAGGTGGAACAGGGGGGAAGGGTAGCGCGCCGGTGCAATCCACCAGGGCAGGGTGGCGAGCAAAAACAGCGTGGCGAGAAAGACCAGCGGCGTGCGCCAGTCGATGATGCGCGCGCGCACCAGCCACAGCCCGCCCAGCGCGTAGGCACAAATCAGCGCCAGCGGTGTGGCGAGTGTGTCGGCAAAATCGGCGGCGTGGGTGTCGTCATGGTGCAGGGCGTTGGACAGCGCGTTGAGCGGTGTGGCCGAGGCGATGCCGTCGAGCACTTCGCGCGCATCCAGTCCGAGGATGATGCGGATTTGTTCCAGCGTGCTCATCGCGTGCGGCGGCAAATGCTGCGCCATGATGCCGGGGGCGGCGACGATGGCGACACAAAACGCCGCCATCGCCGGATTGAACGGGTTTTGTCCCAGCCCGCCATACAGGTGCTTGGCAAACACGATGGCAATCAGGGCAGTGGTGAGCACCAGCCACCAGGGCGTGACCACTGGCAGGCAGAGCGTGAGCAGCCAGGCGGTGAGCAACGCGGAACCATCGTTTCGCCACGGACGCGCGCGCAGTTTCAAACAGACCGCTTCCAGCGCCAGACAGGCGGCGCTGGACAAAACCAGCGGCAGCAAAATGGCACCCTGGCTGTACCAGACGAGCACGGCCAGCGCGGGCACGAGTGCGGCGAGGACGCGGAACATCGTGGCGCGGACGCTGGCAGGGCCGTGGGCGTAAGGGGAATGCGTGGTGCTCATGGTTGTGGTGGCTCTTCGGTGGGCGGCGGCGGTGTTTCGGCGGCGGCCTTTTGCGCTGCGGCGCGCGCCACGGCGGCGGCAATCAGCGCCTGTTTGTCGGCGCTGCCCGCATCGGGCGGTGCGCCTTCGTTGTTCATCTGGCTTAAGGTCTCGGCGGCGCGCGCTTTCAGGCGGGCGGCTTTTTCTTCTTTTTCGCGGGCAAGACGGAAGCTGCGCCACTCAAAGCGTTCGCGCGCCGAATCGGCGGCACGGCGTTCGCGCTCTTGCGTGCGGATGGCATCCTTGGCAAAGCGGTAATAATCGACCAGCGGCAGATTGGCAGGACACACCCAGGCGCAGGCGCCGCATTCGATGCAGTCAAAGAGGCGGTAGCGCGCCAGTTTGTCGAACGCCCGCGCGTGCGCGAACCAATAGAGTTCAAACGGTTGCAGACGCTGCGGGCAGGCTTGTGCGCAGGCCGTGCAGCGAATGCAGGGGCTGGGCGCGGGGCGCGGCGGGAATAGCGCGTCACTGGCGGCAATCAGGCAGTTGCCGTGTTTGGGCAGTGGCGCGGCAAGATTGGGTAGCGCCACGCCCATCATCGGCCCGCCTAGCAGGGTGCGCGTGACGTTGTTTTCCGGCTCGGCAAGGGCGAGCAAATCGGCAATCGGCGTGCCAATCAGCGCTTCGACATTGGCCGGACGGCGCACCGCGCCGGTGAGCGTGACCACGCGCGAAATCAGCGGCTCGCCGTGGTCAATGGCGCGGGCGACGGCGTGCGCCGTGCCGACGTTGAAACACTGCACGCCATACTGCGGACCATAACGACCGGCGGGAATGCGAATGCCGGTGAGCGATTCAATCAACTGCTTTTCGCCGCCTGCCGGATAGCGCGTGGGCACGGAAAACACCTGCACGTTCGCCTGCCCGGCGCTGGCGACTTCCATGGCGGCGAGCGCTTCGGGCTTGTTGTCTTCAATGCCGACGCGAATTTCTGCCGCGCCCGCCAGTTGCGCCAGAATCTGTGCGCCGCGCAGGATGGCGGTGGCCTGTTCGCGCATCAGGCGCTCGTCGCAGGTAATCCACGGTTCGCATTCGGCGCCGTTCAAGACCAGCGTGTGAATCTGATGCCCGTCGCCCAGCTTGATGTGGCTGGGAAAGGCCGCGCCGCCCAGACCGACGATGCCGCTGTCGCGCAGGTGGCGCAGCGCCGCTTCGTGCGTGGCGCTTTGCAGGTCAAAAGGCGCGTGCGGCGTCCATTCTTCCTTGCCGTCGGGCACGATGTGTGCGCACAAGCCTTCGCCGCCGTCGGCCTGCGCCAGCGGATGCGGCGCGATGGCGCGCACCTCGCCCGAGGTGGGCGCGTGCATGGCAGCGCCGAGGGCATCGGCAGGTTCGGCCAGTTTTTGCCCTTTGAGTACGCGCTCGCCTGCGCGCACCACTATCCGCCCGGGCGCGCGCCCTTTTTCCTGCAAGGGCACGAAAAGTTGCGCGGGCAGCGGCGCGGGGGCAATTGCCGCCTCGCGCGTGAGGGCTTTGTGCGTCTCGGGGTGAATGCCGCCGGGGAAGGAATACGGTGCGGGCTGCATCAGGCGTTCTCCTGTTTCAGCGCAAAGACCGGATACGGCCACGGACGCGCAGCGGGCACGGCTTGCATATGGATGCATTCGACCGGGCAAGGCGACATGCACAGCTCGCAGCCGGTGCACAATTGCGGCACCACGGCGTGCAACTGCTTGGCGGCACCGGCGATGGCATCCACCGGGCAGGCCTGAATGCACAGCGTGCAGCCGATGCATTGTTGTTCATCAATGTGGGCGATGGTTTTGGGTTTGTCCGCCCCGTCGCCTGCCAGCGGCTTGAACTCGCGCCCCAGCAAATCGGCCAGCGCGCGCACGCCCGCTTCGCCGCCGGGCGGGCACAGATTGATTTCCGCGCGCCCTTCGGCAATGGCGCTGGCGTAGGCTTTGCAGCCGGGAAAACCGCACTGGCCGCACTGGGTTTGCGGCAAGATGGCGTCGATGCGCTCGACCAACGGGTCGCCCTCGACGCGGAAAATTACCGCCGCCAGCCCCAGCGCGCCGCCCAGCAAAGCGGCCAGCGAGACGACAACCAGCGTGGCAAGCACAATGCCCATCTTAGCGGTCCAGTCCGGCAAAGCCCATGAAGGCCAGGCTGATGAAGCCCGCGCTGATGAGCGCGATGGCCGCGCCACGGAAGGGCGCGGGGATGTCTGCCGCTTCCAGATGTTCGCGCAGCGCGCCAAAGAGCACCAGCACCAGCGTAAAACCCAGCGACGAGGCAAACCCGAAGAGCAGCGACTGCACAAAGCCGTGCCCCGCATTCACGCTGATCAGCGGCACGCCCAGCACGGCGCAGTTGGTGGTAATCAGCGGCAGATAAATGCCCAGCACGCGGTGCAGCACCGGACTGGTTTTTTCCAGCACACGCTCGACAAACTGCACCAGCGCGGCGATGACCAGCACGAAGGCCAGCGTGCGCAGATAGGTCAAATCAAACGGTTGCAGCAACCAGCGGTCAATCAGATGGCTGGCACCGGCGGCCAGCGTGAGCACAAAACTGGTGGCAAAACCCATGCCCAGCGCGCTATCGAGCTTGCTGGACACGCCCATGAACGGGCACAGCCCAAGCACGCGCACGAGCACGACGTTATTGACGAAAACCGCGCTGACGACAAGAAGCAGATAGTGTTCCATCGGCGGAAAGCCAGATTCGGGAAACCGCATATTATCGCCGAAGATGGGCAGGGCGGGGCGGGGGCTGCGGGTATAATGCGCAACTTTCCCTTTCCCGTCCGGAACGCACATCATGGAAGCCGAACGCATCAACGCCATTGCCGAAAAACTCACCGACCTCGCAGACCGGGGCGGCGAACTGCGGAGGTATCTTTGACTACGATGTCAAAGCCCGCCAGCTAGAAGAAGTCCGCCGCGCGCTGGAAGACCCCGCCATCTGGAACGACAGCGCCCGCGCGCAGGAACTCGGGCGCGAAAAGCACGCGCTGGAATCGGTGGTCGTCACGCTCGACGAAGTCGCCCAGTCGCTCACCGACCTGAAAGACCTCTACGAACTGGCGCAAGCCGAAGAAGATGATGAAACCCTGCTGGCCGTCGAAGGCGATTTGACGGCGCTGGAAGCGCGCATTCACCAGCTTGAATTCCGCCGCATGTTCTCCAACCCGATGGACCCCAGCTCGTGCTTCATCGAAATCCAGTCTGGCGCAGGCGGCACCGAGGCGCAAGACTGGACGGGAATGCTCGCCCGCATGTATCTGCGCTATTGCGAACGCAAGGGTTTTGCCGTCGAACTGCTGGAAGAATCGCCCGGCGAAGTCGCCGGTCTGAAAAGCGCCACCATCAAGGTCAGCGGCGAATACGCCTACGGCTATTTGCGCACTGAGACTGGCATTCACCGCCTGGTGCGCAAAAGCCCGTTTGATTCCAACGCCCGGCGCCACACCAGTTTTAGCTCCGTGTTCATCTATCCGGAAGTGGACGATTCCATCCAGATTGACATCAACCCCGCCGATTTGCGCATCGACACCTATCGTGCCTCCGGCGCGGGCGGTCAGCACATCAACAAGACCGATTCTGCCGTGCGCATCACGCACGAGCCGACCGGCATTGTCGTGCAATGCCAGAACGACCGCTCGCAACACAAAAACCGCGCCGAAGCCATGTCCATGCTCAAGGCGCGCCTGTATGAACTGGAACTGCGCAAACGGCAGGCCGAACAGCAGGCGCTGGAAGACAGCAAAAGCGACATCGGTTGGGGGCACCAGATTCGTTCTTACGTACTCGACCAGAGCCGCATCAAGGATTTGCGCACCAACTACGAAGTCGGCAACACGCAAGCCGTGCTTGATGGCGATCTGGACGACTTCATCGAAGCCAGCCTCAAGCAGGGCGTCTAAGCCCCCGTTGCCTGTCTTTTCCGAACCTCATGGCTGCCAAATCACGCGCTTCGCATTCCGCCGCCGCCAGCATCGAAGCACAGCACACGCCGATGATGCGGCAATATCTCGCCATCAAGGACGAGCATCCCGACATGCTGCTGTTCTACCGCATGGGGGATTTTTACGAACTCTTCTATGAAGACGCCGAACGCGCCGCGCAGTTGCTGGACATCACGCTGACCACGCGCGGCCAGTCGGCGGGTATGCCGATTCGCATGGCGGGCGTGCCGGTTCATGCCGTCGACCAATACCTCTCGCGGCTGGTGCGGCTGGGCGAATCGGTGGTGATTGCCGAACAGGTCGGTGAAGCCACCAGCAAAGGGCCGATGGAGCGCGCCGTCACCCGCATCGTCACCCCCGGCACGCTTACCGACGCCGCCTTGCTGGACGAGCGGCGCGACAGCCTGCTGGCGGCGCTCACCTTGGAGCGCGGCGCGCTGGGGCTGGCATGGCTCAATCTTGCCAACGGCGAGTTGCGCGCGCTGCAATGCCCGTCCGAATCGCTCGCCACGCAGCTCGAGCGCCTGCGTCCGGCGGAAATCCTCTATCCCGACGGGTTGAACCTGCCGCTGCTGCAAGCGCAATCTGCCGTCTGCCGTCGGCTACCCGACTGGCAGTTTGAACGCGAACATGGCGAACGGATGCTGCGCGAACACTTTGAAGTGCAACATCTGGACGCCTTCGCGCTGGACGAATGCCCACTTGCCACCGGCGCGCTGGGCGCATTGTTTGAATACGCGCAGCACACGCAGCGTCACGCGCTGGCGCACATCACCACGCTCGCCGTCGAGCGCGAAAGCGAATTTCTGCATCTGGATAACGCCACCCGCCGCAATCTGGAATTGACCGAGACGCTGCGCAACGAAGCCGCGCCCACGCTGCTCTCGCGCCTCGATGTCTGCCAGACCGCTGCTGGCAGCCGCTGGCTGCGCCACGCCCTGCACCATCCTTTTGCCGAGCCTGCGCGCGCCACGGCGCGCCACGAAGTCATCGAAGCGATGATTTCCTGCGGCGTGCTGGACGAATTGCGTGATGCCCACCTGCGCGGCAGTGCCGATATTGAGCGCATCAGCGCCCGCATCGCACTGGGCAGTGCGCGCCCGCGTGAATTGCTGGCGCTGGGCGAGACCCTGCGCAAACTGCCGCAGCTTGCCGCGTTTTTGCGCCCGGCGGCGATTTGCCCGCGCCTGCACACCTTGCTGGAAAATCTGGCGGTACCCGAAGAAGCCGCCGAACTGATTGCCCGCGCCATCGCGCCGGATTGCGCGCCCATTTTGCGCGACGGCGGCGTGCTTGCCGATGGGTTTGACCCCGAACTTGACCAGCTTCGCGCCCTGCAAAACGGCGCTGCGGAATTGCTGCGCGAAATCGAAACCCGCGAGCGCGCCCGCACCGGCATCAGCACCTTGAAGGTGGAATACAACCGCGTCAGCGGTTTTTACATTGAAGTCTCGCGCGCCCAGGCCACCAACCTGCCCGCCGATTACCGTCGGCGGCAAACGCTGAAAAACGCCGAACGCTACCTCACCGAAGAACTGCGCACGCTTGAAGAGCGCGTACTCGGCGCACAAGCGCAAGCGCTGGCGCGCGAAAAGGCACTGTACGCCGCCGTGCTGGAAAGTCTCGCGCAGCATCTGGCGCAATTGAACCTCGCCGCCCGCGCGCTGGCGGAACTGGACGCGCTCGCCGCGCTGGCGCAGGTCGCCGTGCAAGACGGCTGGTGCCGCCCCGAATTTGCCCCCGTGCCCGGCATTGCCATCACGCAAGGCCGTCACCCCGTCGTCGCCGCGCAAACCGCCGAATTCATCGCCAACGACTGCACCCTCTCGCCCAATCGGCGCATGTTGCTCATCACCGGCCCCAACATGGGCGGCAAATCCACCTTCATGCGGCAAGTCGCGCTGATTGCCCTGCTTGCCTGCATGGGTTCGTTCGTGCCCGCAAAAGCCGCCCGCATCGGCCCGCTGGACGCCATCTACACCCGCATTGGCGCATCCGACGACCTTTCCTCCGGTCGCTCCACCTTCATGGTAGAAATGACCGAAGCCGCCACCATCCTGCACCGCGCCAGCGCGCGCTCGCTGGTCTTGATGGATGAAATCGGGCGCGGCACGTCCACCTTTGACGGCTTGGCGCTGGCGCTGGCGATTGCCCGCCATTTGCTGAACAAAAACGGCTGCCTCACGCTGTTTGCCACGCACTATTTTGAGCTGACCCGCCTGACACTGGACGCGCCCGAATGCGCCAACGTACATCTGGACGCCGTCGAACACAGCCACCGCATCGTTTTCCTGCACAGCGTCGAAGAAGGCCCCGCCAGCCAAAGTTACGGCATTGAAGTCGCCGCGCTTGCCGGTGTGCCTGCCCCCGTCATCCGCGACGCCCGCCGCCGTCTGCGCGCGCTGGAAAGCCGAGAGGCTGCCGAAAACCCGCAAGGCGACCTGTTCGCCCAAATCCCCGACCCCGAAGCCGACGCCCCGCCGCTCACCCACCCCGTCCTCACCCGGCTGGCCGCCCTCAACCCCGACGCGCTCACCCCCCGCGAAGCACTCGAACTGGTCTATACGCTAACCCGCATGGCACAGCCCGACACCCACTGACCCAAGCGCCCCGTGCGCTGCCGGGTCAGGGGGCAATCAGCATGTTCTTTTGCACGTATTCCGCGCGCCACGTTTTCCCTTGGTCATCGTTCAGCTCCACGGCAAAAAGAGCGTCGCCGATGTGGTGCGCTGTAGGCTCATTCATCCCGAAACGGGCGCAGAGCGAGGCGCTCGTCAGAACTATCGGCACGGTCAGTTGCGCAAGATTCCTGAGCAGCGTTTCTTGACACATGGCGGCAAGTATCCGGTTTCGTTCGATATCGAACGCCTCAGGCTCAATGCGTAGCGATAGCAGGTCAATGCGCACTTGCGGGCACTGCGTCTGCCATGCCAGCCAGGCGTAGTGCTCTGCCGAGCAGGCAAACTTTTGCGCAATACCTCTGGCGAAGCCTTGGATGTTTTTGCGGCGCAACGTCTTCTGCTCAAATGCCATGGTTTCTTCTCCCATGCCGTCCCGCCCGCTATTGGAACACGGAAACGACCATCCTTGGTTTTCAGGGGCGAGGGCGGCTGCGTGGGGGGGCGTAGGCGTGCGGGCAAAAAAACAGACCGCGCGCGGGCGATCTGTTTGTGTGGGTGGGGCGGCAGAAAATCAGTTGCGGGTGGATTTTCTGGCGACGACGGTGATGTCGCGCGCGTCGATTTTGTTGGCGGCGACGTTGCTGTTGTAGCCCAGCATGGCGAGGCGGTCGAGCATCGGGCGGGTCTGGTTGCGGAAGGCGGCCAGTTCCTGCTTGGTCATCGGCTGGGCGATGGGCAGGGCGATTTTCATCGGGTCGTGCGCGACGTTGTTGTGACGCACTTCGTAGTGCAGGTGCGGACCGGTGGCCCAGCCCGTTGCGCCGACGTAGCCAATCACTTCCCCTTGGCGCACGCGCTGACCTTGTTTGAGGTCTTTGGCGAAGCTGTTCAGGTGACCATAGACGGTGGTGTAGCCGCCACGGTGGGAAAGATAGATGACGTTGCCGTAGCCGCGCTGCTGGCCGATGGTTTTGACGACGCCGTCAGACGAGGCCATTACGGGCGTGCCGCGCGGGGCGGCGAAGTCGGTGCCGTTGTGGTGACGCCATTCGCCTTTGATGGGATGGCGGCGACCGCCAAAGCTCGACGAGACACGGGTAAATTCCAGCGGGTAACGCAGGAAGGCCTGGTTCAGGCTGCGACCATCGGGCGTGTAATAGGCTTCGTGACCGTCCGGCTCACGATACAGCAGCAGGGTGTGCTTTCTGTTCTGGTTGACGAATTCGGCAGCCAGCACTTTGCCGGAGCGCACGGCAACACCATTGCGGTATTCCATTTCGTAGATGACGCTGAAACGGTCGCCACGGCGCAGGTCGCGCGAAAAGTCGATTTCGGTGCCGAAAATGGTGGCGAGCTTGGTGGCGACACGATCCGGCAGACCGGCGGCGTCGGCAGCGCCAAACAGCGAGTGGCGGATGATGCCCGAGCGCATTTCCACCATGGTTTCCGGACGCGCGGCGGCTTGCTTGCTGATGCGGAAGTCGTCGCCCGTGCGTTCGACCAGCAGCGAGGCTTCATCCGCCTCGCCCGCCGGCGGCAGGGTGAGGGAGCGGATGCGCCCGTCTTGCGTGACCAGCGCGGAAATCGAACGCCCCGCGCGCAGACGGCGCAGCGAGCCGGTCAGTTCGGGGTGTTTGGCAAAGAAATTCAGCGCCGCTTCGTCGCGGATGTGCATACGGCGGAACAGGCTCTGGATGGTGTCACCACGGCGGATGCGCTCTTCGACGACGAAGGGCAGGTCGTTGGCGGCTGCCGGCATGAGCGAGGTCAGCGTCGGCTGCGCCAGCGTCAGCGTGACTTCACGCGAGGAGGCGGGCGCTTTGCTGGGCACGGCCAGCGCCAGCGCGGCGGGGGTGTTGGCGACCGAGGTGGTGTCGTGCAACTGGCCGGGGGTGACGGCAGTGGCGGCGACGACGCCGAGCAGACAGGAGACGCCGGCGACGGCGGAACTCAAGGTGCGCGGCAGGTGCGCAGGCACGGCGGGCAGGCGGAAGTTGGCGGCAAACGCGGCCAGGTGCGCAAGCGGCAGACGGCGCAGAGTGTGGCGCAGGCGCTCGCCCAGCGTGACCCGGCCAGAGAGGCTGCCCAGACGGTCATTCGGCAGCAGGGCGTCATCATGGGTGAAGCGGGAATGGAAGGCGAGACTGCGGGCGGACAGGCGCAGACGGGGCAGTTGCAGACGGGGCAGGCGGGGCGAAGTGATGGGGGCGGTGCGGGACGGACGGCAGTCGCGCGAGCCACGGAAAATCAGCTCGGCAAGGAAGGCGAGGAATTTTTCCAGCCCGCGATCGAGCGCCTGCAACAGGCTGACGGTGAGGATGAAAACCAGCCCAAGCAGGCTGGAGATGGTGCGGACAATGCCATGGAAAGCGGCTTCAATCGGGTTGCGGCGCCGAAAACGCAGCGCGCGTAAAGCTGAATCAGATACAATCGCCGTCCTTCTGTGGAACATTCGCACTCCTCCGCTGGGGTTCAAAGGTGTAATAAATTTTTTCGATTCTACAGGAAAAATTGGTGCGTGTGTGTTTTTCCACGGTTTTTTTGTGAGGTAAGGCCGAAAAATGTCCAAAACGGGTGATGCTTTTTCGCAAATCTGGCGGGGTGCCGCCGAAATTCTGGTGGAAGACGAACTGCGCGCGCGCTTGCAGGAAAGCGAACGCACGGGCACGCCGCTGCGGGTGAAGGCGGGGTTTGACCCCACCGCGCCGGACTTGCACCTGGGGCACACGGTGTTGCTCAACAAGATGCGCCACTTTCAGGAGTTGGGCCATCAGGTGATGTTTCTGATTGGGGATTTCACCGGCATGATTGGCGACCCTTCCGGCAAGAACGCTACCCGCCCGCCGCTCACGCGCGAGGCGGTGCTGGAAAACGCCCGCACCTATCAAGAGCAGGTGTTCAAGATTCTGGATCCGGAAAAAACCGAAATCTGCTTTAACTCGCAGTGGATGAACGAGGTGGGCGCAGCCGACATGATTCGCCTCGCTTCGCACTGGACGGTGGCGCGGATGCTCGAACGCGATGATTTCGCCAAACGCTACGCCGCCCAGCAGCCGATTGCGATTCACGAGTTTCTCTATCCGCTGTGCCAGGGCTACGATTCGGTGTGTATGCGCGCCGATGTGGAATTGGGCGGTACCGACCAGAAATTCAACCTGCTGGTCGGGCGCGAGTTGCAGAAGCACTACGGGCAGCGCCCGCAGAATGTGGTGATGGTGCCGCTGCTCGAAGGGCTGGATGGCGTCAACAAGATGTCGAAATCGCTGGGCAATTACATTGGCATCAATGAAGCGCCGCGCGATATTTTCGGCAAGACCATGTCGGTGTCCGATGAGCTGATGTGGCGCTATTTTGAGCTGCTGTCTTTCCGCAGCAGCGCCGAAATCGACGCGCTGCGTGCGCAGGTCGAAGCCGGTGGCAATCCGCGCGATGTGAAAGTGTCGCTGGCGCGCGAGTTTGTCGCCCGTTTTCATGGCGAGGCGGCTGCTGAAGAAGCGGCGGCGGAATTTGCCGCGCGTTTCCGTCAGGGTGTGTTGCCCGAGGATATGCCCGAAGTGCAGGTGGCGCTGCCCGCCGAGGGCTTGCTGCTCACCCAGGTGTTGAAACAGGCCGGGCTGACCGGCAGCACGGGGGAGGCGATGCGCATGATTGAACAGGGCGCGGTGCGCGTTGCCGGCGAGCGCGTCGAAGACAAGGCGCTGCGCTTTGAGGGCGCGCAAACGCTGGTGATGCAGGTGGGCAAACGGCGCTTTGCGCGGGTGAAGCTCACGGCGGGCTGAACGTGAACGTAGCGCGCGCGGCAATAAAGAAAATCCGCCGCCAGCGTGCGCGTGTGAGGGAACGCACGCTGGCGGCGGCGGGGTGAAACAGAAAAGATGCGCGCGGCTTAGCCGCAACTGCCCACCGCGCCGCAGGCGGTGCAGAAATCGCAGCCGTCTTTGCGAATCATGGCGGTGTTGCCGCATTCGGGGCAGCGCGCGCCGTGCAGCATCACTTGCGGGTCGCTATCCGGATGCGGCGCTTCCAGAATGCCCATTTCGCAAATCGGGTAGCCGTCTTCATCGAGCACGCCCAGTTGCGCGTAGCGGTGGATGATGAGGCGGGCGATGTAGGCGACGGTGCTGGGGTAGTTTTTCTGGCGGCGGGTGCCGGGTACGAAAGCCATGAAGTCGCCCAGCGGTTCGGGGTAGTTGAGCAACTTGCGCAGTTTCATGCCAATCCAGGCCGGGTCGAGCACGCGCATGTCCAGCGAGAGGATGCGCGTCAGCCCGTCCAGCGCGCGCGGATAGTTGCCGGAGAGCCAGACGGAATAGGGACGGGTGACGCCGTCGGGCAGGGTGATTTCCTTGAGGCCGAGGACAAAATCTTCGCTGGTCGCCGGGTTTTGCACGTCGACCGTCCAGGACAGCGTGCCGTCCGTGCCGGTGCGCGGTTCTTGCTGGCAGAACAGGGCATCGAGCACCGGCGTGGGGTCGTCTTCGCCGTGGGGCAGCGCGCCCAGCGCTTCGATGCGGTGACGCAAGACCTGCGCGAAGGCAGAGACCACGCCGGGGAAAGTGCGTTTTTCGCCGTGCGGCGGAAAGCGCATGTCGAAGGATTTTTCGCCCACCGTGCGCGCCAGCGTCTCCAGCTTGAGCGCCAGCCAGCCACGGTCGTTGGTGCGCATGTCCATGGACAGCGTTTTGGCGACCGCGCCCAGCCCGCGCGGCTGGTTGGTGCCGTTGACCCAGACTTCAAAGGGGAAGCTGCCGCCGTTGGCTCCGTCCTGCCCGACGAAGAGGGCAAAGTCGCCGTCGGGGGTGTTGATCATGTAGGTCCAGGCGAGGTTGCCATCGGGCATTTCGGGGCGGGACGGCCAGCGCAGGCTGGCGAGCACCGGCGCGGGCAGGTTCTGGATGGAAAGGCGGCGGTTGGGGCCGCTTGCGGCTTCCGCCGTTTTTTTGCTCTCGGCTGCGGGGGCGACGGAGAGCACCGAGCCGAGCACGCTGTTGGGGCGGTACGTTGCCAGCCCTTTGAGGCCGGATTCCCACGCGGCCAGATACAGCCCTTCAAAATCGGCGTAGGGATAGTTTTCGGGCACGTTGACGGTTTTGGAAATGGCCGTGTCAATCATCGGCGCGACGGCAGCGACCATGTCCTTGTGGGCGGTGGCAGAAATTTCCAGTGCGGTGGTGAAGTAGTCGGGCAGTTGCTCGACGTTGCCGCCCAGGTGACGGTACAGCCGCCAGGCGTAGTCTTCTACGGCGTATTCCTTGAAGGTGCCGTCAGACATGCGTTTTTTGCGGGTGTAGGTCCAGGAAAACGGCGGCTCGATGCCGTTGGAAGCGTTGTCGGCAAACGCCAGCGAGATGGTGCCGGTGGGCGCGATGGACAGCAGGTGCGAGTTGCGCATCCCGTGGCGGCGGATTTTGTCCTTGATGCTGGCGGGCAGGCGCGAGGCGAAGTTGTTGCCGGAAAGATAAAGGTCGGCATTGAACAGCGGGAAAGCGCCGCGTTCGGCGGCCAGTTCCACCGAGGCGAGATAGGCGCGGTCGCGCAGATAGCTGGCGATGCGCGCGGCCATGTCGCGGGCGGGCTGCGTGTCGTAGCGCAGGCGCAGCATGATCAGCGCATCGCCCAGTCCGGTAAAGCCCAGCCCGATGCGGCGCTTGGATTGCGCCTCCTGATGCTGTTCGGGCAGCGGCCAGTGGGTGACTTCCAGCACGTTGTCGAGCATCCGCGTGGCGGTGTCGATGAGTTCGCCAAAGCCGTCAAAATCAAACGCCGCCTGCTCGCTGAACGGGTCGGTGACGAAGCGGGTGAGGTTGATCGAACCCAGACAGCAGCAACCATACGGCGGCAGCGGCTGTTCGGCGCACGGGTTGGTGGCTTCGATGGTTTCGCAGTAGGCGAGGTTGTTGTCGCGGTTCATGCGGTCGAGGAAGAGAATGCCCGGTTCGGCATGGTCGTAGGTCGAACGCATGATTTGGTCCCACAGCGCGCGGGCGCGCACCTTGCGATACACCCAGCGGCCATCGTCCCGCGTGTAGGCGCCTTCGGCGATGACTTCCTGCGTAGGCACGGCTTTGTGGGTGAGTTCGATTTCGCCATCCAGCTTCACCGCCTGCATGAAGGCATCGGTGACGCCGACGGAAATGTTGAAATTGGCCAGATCGCCGCGATCCTTGGCGTGGATGAATTCTTCGATGTCCGGGTGATCACAGCGCAACACGCCCATCTGTGCGCCGCGCCGCGCACCGGCAGATTCGACCGTCTCGCACGAGCGGTCAAACACCCGCATGTAGGATACCGGCCCCGAGGCGTTGGAGCGGGTGCCCTTGACCAGCGCACCTTTCGGGCGAATGCTGGAAAAATCGTAGCCGACGCCGCCACCACGGCGCATGGTTTCTGCCGATTGCGCCAGCGCGGTGTAGATGCCGGGGCGCCCGTCAATGGTCTCGGTGACCGAATCGCCCACCGGCTGCACAAAGCAGTTAATCAGCGTGGCTTGCAAGTCGGTGCCGGCGGCGCTGTTGATGCGCCCGGCGGGGACAAAGCCGTTTTCTTGCGCGGCGAAAAAACGCGCTTCCCAGTGCGCGCGGCGCGCTTCCGGCTCGACCGCTGCCAGCGCGCGGGCAACGCGGCGGCGCACGTCGGTGATGTTTGCCTCGTCGCCCTTGGCGTATTTTTCCAGCAGCACTTCGCGGCAAATTTCCTGCTCGGGCAGGTCGGCAGCGGTACGGACGGGACGGGCGGCGGTTTTTTTCACAGACGGCATCGAAAGGCTCCGGAAAAGGACGTGGCAGGAAAGGGGCGAAGCATAGAGGATTGGGCGTGCAGTTGCAAGAAGATTAAAACGTTATAAATCAACGCAATACAAAATTTTCTAGTAAAAACAAGCCTGTCTAACTACTACATCTAGTAGGTTAAGAGAGTGCGCAAAACGCCCGCGCCGCACGCCGTTGCGGGTGTTTTGGGCAGCGCGGGGCGGGCGGGCGCGTTGTTTTGCCGGGGCGTGCGCTGTGAAGCGCAGCGCGCACTCTGTTATATTTGCAGGTTATTTTGATCACGGGCACGGCAAGGAGAGTGCAGGCATGGCGGAGCAGCCGCTTTTTAACGCGCGGGTTCATCCGGGGCTGAAGGGGTTTTTGCGGGCGCTCAATGAGGCGCTGGCGGCAGATGCGCATCGCGGGCTGGATTCGACAACGCGCCAGTTGCGCAAGGCGCTCAGCACAATGACGGCAAAATTCGGCCCCGAGCCGGTGGAACTGGCGCGGGTGCACGATGCGCAGTTTCCCGCACCGCGCCGGATGGTGCCGGTGCGCTGCTACAGCGCCGCGCCCGAGCGTGCCGCGCCGGTGTGTGTCTATCTGCACGGCGGCGGTCACCTTGCCGGCAGCGTGGCGGTGTATGACAACATCTGCCGACATCTGGCGCACGCCAGCGGCGCGCTGGTGGTTTCCGTCGAATACCGTCTGGCGCCCGAAGCGCCGTATCCGGCGGGGCTGAAAGACGCCCGTTCGGTGCTCGCGGGTGTGCTGCCGTGGTTGCGCGCCGAAGGCTGGAACATCAACGGCAAACTGTTTGTGGCGGGCGATTCGGCGGGCGGCGCACTATCGGCTACGCTGGCCTGCGAGGTCAGCCGCGATGAAAAGCTGCCGGCGCTCGATGGCGTGCTGCTGATTTACCCGAGTCTGGATTACACGCTCTCGCAGCCTTCGGTCGACCGCAATGGTCACGGGCTGCTGCTCGAACGCGGGCGCATCGAGTGGTATTTCAACCGCTATCTGCCCGCAGGCAAAGACCGCCGCGCCGCTTCCCCGCTGTTCATGGACTTTGAGGCGGCGCGTTTTCCGCCCGTGTGGATGGTCACCGCCGGGCTGTGCCCGCTGGTCGATGAAGCGAAGCTGTGGCACACGCGGCTGCGCATGGCGGGCGTGGCGGTCGAAGAGCTGCATTTCCCCAGCCAGATTCACGCCTATCTGAATTTGCACAAACTGGTGCCCGAAGCCTGCGAGAAAACCTACGCTTCGATGGCGGATTTCATCGCCCGCCACGGCGCGACCGATTGACTGCAAGGACTTGCCATCATGAGCGAAACTGTTTTACTGCAACCCGTCATCCTCTCCGGCGGCTCGGGCACGCGGCTGTGGCCGCTGTCGCGCGGACAATATCCCAAGCAGTTGCTGGCGCTCGATGGCGAGACGACCATGTTGCAGCAGACCGCCCTGCGCCTGCGCGATTTTTCGCCGACGGGCGCGCGCATGGCCGCGCACATGCTGGTGGTGAGCAATGCGGCGTATCGCTTTATCGTCGCCGCCCAGTTGCAGGAAGCGGGCGTGGCATCGCGCATTGTGCTCGAACCGTGCGGGCGCAACACCGCACCGGCGCTGACGCTTGCCGCCTTGCAGGCGCGCGCCGAAAGTGGGGATGACCCGGTGTTGCTGGTAATGCCGGCGGACCATATTTTGCGCGATGCGGGCGCTTTCCAGCGTGCCGTGCAAACCGCCTTTCCCGCCGCCTGCGCCGGTGCAGTGGTGACCTTTGGCATCACGCCCGAGCGCGCCGAGACCGGCTACGGCTACCTGAAACTGGGCGCGCAGCAGGGCGATGGTTTGTTTGATGTTGCCGCCTTTGTGGAAAAACCCGATGCTGCCACCGCCGAAAAATGGTGGCGCAGCGGCGAATATCTGTGGAACGGCGGCATTTTCATGCTGCGCGCTTCCGTCTGGCTGAAAGCCATTGCCGCCTGCCAGCCGCGCATTCTGGAACACTGCGAAGCCGCCTTTGCCGGTGCGCAAGAAGACTTCGATTTTGTGCGCGTGGCAGAAGCCGCCTTTGCGCAAGCGCCGTCGGATTCCATCGACTACGCGGTGATGGAACACCTCACCGGCGCGCAGCGCGGCCTGGGCATTGCCGTGCGCGTGGTGCCGCTGACGGGCGCGGGCTGGTCGGACGTTGGCTCGTGGGATGCGCTGTGGGCGCTGGCAGACAAAGACGACGCGGGCAACGCCGCCTGGGGCGAAGCGGTGTTTGAAGGCAGCCGCAACACGCTGGTGCACGCATCCGACCGGCTGGTCGCCTGTCTGGACGTGGACAATCTGGTGGTGGTGGAAACGCCTGATGCCGTGCTGGTGGCGCGGCGCGACACCGCGCAGCGGGTCAAGGACGTGGTTGCCCGCCTGCGCGCGCAAAACCGCCCGCAGGCCGAGGCGCACCGCAAGATTCACCGCCCCTGGGGCTATTACGATTCGATTGATCTGGGCGAGCGTTTTCAGGTCAAGCGCATCGTCGTGCATCCGGGTGCGGCGCTCAGTTTGCAGATGCACCATCACCGCGCCGAACACTGGATTGTGGTGCGCGGCACGGCGCGGGTCACGCGCGGCGAAGAAACCTTCTTGCTGGGCGAGAACCAATCGACCTACATTCCGCTGGGCGTCAATCACCGGCTGGAAAACCCCGGCAAGGTGGCGCTGGAAATCATCGAAGTGCAATCGGGCAGTTATCTGGGCGAGGACGACATCGTCCGCTTTGAAGACCAATACGGGCGGCGGGAAGGCTGACGGCGATGGACAACGAAGCCGACTGCGCGCCCCGGCAGGACGCTTCGCCCCTGCGCCGCCATCGTCCGCTGTTGTGGCTGGCGGCGTTAAGCGTGTTCATGCTCACGCTCGATAGCACCATCGTCAATACGGCGCTGCCGGGCATGGCGGTCAGCCTGCGGCAAAGCCCGCTGAACATGCAATGGGTCGTGGTCGCCTACATGCTGGCGATTGCCGTGCTGATTCCCGCCTCGGGCTGGCTGGTTGACCGGCTGGGCTTGCGCCGCGTGTTTTTGGCGGCGATTGTGTTGTTCACGCTGGGTTCGTTGTTGAGCGCGCTCTCGCCCAGCCTGCGCCTGCTGGTGGCCTCGCGCGTGGCGCAAGGGCTGGGCGGTGCGCTGCTGCTGCCGCTGGGGCGGCTGGTGGTGATGCGTGTGGTGGCGCGCGAGCATTTTCTGGAAGCGCTGAGTTTCATCGCCATTCCCGGTCTGGTCGGTCCCGTGGTGGGGCCGGTACTGGGCGGCTGGCTGGTGCAGGCGCTTTCCTGGCACTGGATTTTTCTCATCAACGTGCCGATGGGCGTGGCGGGCTGGGTGGCGGCGCGCCGCCTGCTGCCGCAAGACGAGGTGCGCACGCGCCGCACGCATTTTGATGTCGTCGGCTACCTCATGATTGCCTGCTGCATGTTGAGTTTTTCGGTTGCGCTCGACGGGCTTTCCACGCTGGGCTTTCAGCGGCTGACCGTGATGCTGCTGATGTTTGCCGGTGTGGTGTCGCTGGTGGTGTATTGGCTGCACGCCATGCGCGTGCGCGCGCCGCTGTATTCGCCGCGCCTGTTTCGCCTGCAAACCTTTCGCGTTGGCGTGCTGGGCAATCTGTTTGCCCGCATCGGCGGCGGCGCGCTGCCCTTCATGATTCCGCTGCTGTTGCAGGTGGCGTTTGGCTATTCGCCGTCCAGCGCCGGCATGATGTTGCTGCCGATGGGCGTGGCCAGTTTGGGGATGAAACGGGCGGTGACGCCGCTGGTGCGCCGCTTTGGTTACCGGCGCGTGCTGGTGGGCAACACGCTGGCGCTGGGCGCGCTGATTGCGGCGTGGGCGGGGATGCGTGCGCATACTCCGGTTGCGCTGTTGCTGCTGATGTTGGTGGCGGGCGGCGCGGTCAGTTCCCTGCAATTTACCTGCATGAACACGGTCACGCTCAAAGACCTGCGCGCGCGCGAAGTCAGCAGCGGCAACAGCCTGCATTCGATGGTGCAGATGCTGTCGATGAGTTTTGGCGTCTCGGTGGCAGCGTCATTGCTGTCGGTGTTTCGCGGCTGGTATGCCGAGCGCATGGTCGAAGAACTCGCCATGCTGCGGGCGTTTCAGGCGTCCTTCATCTGCATCGGTGCGATGACGGCCTGCGCTGCGGGCATTTTCTGGCATCTGGACAGCAACGACGGGCGCGCCGCGCACCCGGCGCGGAATTAGCGCGGGCGCAAGGTGCGCACGCCGTCCAGACGTTTGCGGAAATAGTCCAGCTTCAGGCTTTCCTTGCGCACCTGCCCCCGGCTGGACGGGGCGTGGATGAAGCGGTTGTCGCCAATATAGATGCCCATGTGCGAATGCGCGCGCCCGCTGGTGTTGAAAAACAGCAAGTCGCCGGGGACGGCTTCTTTGAGCTTGATGGGGCGGGTGATGTGGGCAATCTGCGCGGCGTTGTGCGGCAGACGTTTGCCGCTGACCTGTTCGACGATATAGCTGACCATGCCGCTGCAATCCAGCCCGGCTTCCGGGTTGCGTCCGCCGAAGACGTATTTGGTATCGAGCAGCCCCAGCGAATAGAGCACCAGTTCGTGCTGCTGACCGGCGGGCAGGGTGAAATAACTTTTCGGCGCGCGGCTGGGCGCACTGCCGCAGGCGGCGAGCACGCAGGCAATCAGGACGAGAAGCAGAAAACGGAACGGGGCAGGGCGCGGAGGCATGTTGGTATGCGTTCTGGTGGGGGGAATCAATCGGTGAGCAAAAACGTCCACAGCGGGCGCGGCGGCATTTGCGCGCGCGCCTCTTCGGCAGCATCGGCGCACACCTCGCGCAGCGTTGCCAGCGCCTCGGGCGCGTGCTGGCGCAGGGTTTGCGTGCGGGTAAAGAGCAGCACGTGACCGGGCGCGATGGGCAGCGCGGCAGGGTCGGTCAAACAATCGTAGAGCGCATCCCAGTTGCGGCCAAAATACTCCGGCAGGCGCATCTGGCGGGCGGTCAGCGCGAGCAGTTGGGTTTTGTCGGTGCAGCCTTCGCAGTCGATTTCGGCAAGATGGTAGCGCTGGCGGTGGGCAGCATCGCGCAGTGCTGCCAGATGCAGCGGCGCGAGCGGGTAACAACCGGCGCGGGCATGGTCGGCGAGATCAGGCAGGGCGGGCGCGGCGGTGGCGTCTTCGGGCGGGCGGGTCATGGCGTGATGCGCTGGAAGGTTTGGTAATGGTCGGCGGTGTAATACCAGACTTCGGGCGGATTGCCGCCGGTGACCAGACGGCGCGCGCCCCTATCGCGTGCGCCGGGCGTAGGCACGGTGTATTCACGGTAATAGCCCCGGCTGCGCGCGGGCAGTTTGCCTTCGCGGTTGAAAAAGGTGCTGCCGTCTTTGGCGTAAGGATGCGGCGCATTGCGCTGGATGCGTTCGATAACCGCATAGGCTTCCGGCGGCAGGGCAGCGGTATCGGCGCGCGGCGCGGCGGCTTGCGCGGGTTGTGCAGATTGCGCGGCTTGCGCGCCTTGGTCGACGACGGCGGCAGGCGCGGCGGTGCTGCGCGGCGCATCGTGCCCGCTGGCGGGTTGCTGCGGTGCGCCGAAGAAGAAAAACAGCAGCGCTGCCAGACACACCAGCAGCAATACCGGCGCGAAGCGGCTGGCGCCGCGTGCGTGCAAGCGCTGCCGGGCGTTCATTGCTTGGCCCCGGGTGCGGCAGGGTCGGCGTCGAAAGCGTTTTCGATTTTGCGTTCCCGCGCCAGTTGTTTCAGGTGGCGGATAAGCTGGTTGGCGCGGCTGTTTTCCGGGTCAATCTGGCGGGCGCGGGTCAGCAGGTCCATGGCGTGATTGGCCGTGCCCATCACCCAGCCCTGTTCGCGCAGACTGCGGATGAGCGCGATGGCGGTGTTGATGAGAATGTTCGGATTGCCGGGCAGGGCGCTGGTGGCCTGCATGAGCACCAACACCGCCTCTTCGGGCTTGCCTTCCTTGTCCAGCGCCTCGCTGCGGTCGAGAAATTCGCGGGCGCTGTCATCCAGACGCGCTTCGATTTCTTCGGCAAGTTCTTCCCGTCCCAAATCACGCAAGGCAGTGCGCGCAGCGGTGAGCGAATGCTGGTTGGGCGCGGTGCGGATGCGTTCGCGGGTCAGCGCGCAGGCTTCTTCTTCCTGTTTGGTCTCCAGCAACTGGCTGGTCATGTCTTGCAGGGTGTCGTCATTGAGGCGCTCGCCCAGCGCATCCAGCCCGATTTGTTGCAGGTGTTTGTAGGCAGACAGCGCAAAGGCGGCGGCTTGTTCTTCGTCGCCCTTGGCCGATGCCATGCGGCTGCGGGCAAGGTCGCGACACAGCACGTTCAGCGAGGCTTCGCCAAAACTGCGTTCGAGTTTGCCCAGAATGTTGTCGGCCTCATCCAGCCGTTTGCCGTCGAGCAGCAAATTGAGCATCCGCAGATGATCCTGCGGGTCGCGGAAAGTGGAATAGCGGTTGGTGTTGAGCACCTTCGCCATCGCCTCTTCGGCGGCGGCGGGGTCTTCCAGTTGCAGCGAAAGACGCGCGCAGGCGCGCAGGCGCTCGGTGCGGTCGGGCGCCAGTTTGAGGCTTTTTTCCAGCGCTTCGCGGGCAGCGACAAGATCGCCGCGCGCTTCATGGATTTGCATCAAACAATCGTTGGCGGCAAGAAACATGGGGTGCTCTTCCAGCAAAGGGGTCAGGCGCGCCTGCGCCGCATCGAGTTGATGCAAGGCAATGAGACAGCGCACCACGCCCAGTTCCGCCCACGGCGGGTGCGATTCACCGGCGGCGATTTCGGCGAAAACATCGTGCGCTTCCTGATACTGACCGTCGGCAAACAGCAACTCGGCGCGCTCGCGGGCAAAATCATTGCGGTAGAGCGGGTGGCGCTCTTCGGCGTGCACGCAATATTCGATTGCCAGTTCGGTGTGCCCTTCCTGAATGGTGCGGTACAGCGGCATGAAATGCTCGCGGCGTTTGAGCGCCTGCGTCAGGCGGCTTTGCAGCACATGGGCGGTGAAGGGTTTGACCAGCACGCCGTCGGGCGAAAGGTCTGCCGCGCCGATGACTTCTTGCTGCTGCGCCGAATCGTAGAGGATGAAAAACAGCGTCTGGCGGGTGATGAGCGCGTTGGTGCGCAAGTCTTCCAGCAAATGCTGGCCGTCTTGCTGCTCATCGCCCAGATTGTGCGAACACAGGATGAGGTCGAAGGTTTCGTCTTGCAGGATGCGGATGGCACTGGAGGCGCTGGAAGCAAACTGAATCTTGGTAATGCCCAGCCCGTCGAGCAAGGCGCGAATCTGCGTGCGCGAGACCTGTTTGGTTTCGATAACCAGAGCGTTGATGAAGGCGAATTTTTCCATGTCGTGGTTGCGGTGAATGAATCGGGGAGAAGTGCCGGGTTACTGTTTGTTCTCAGGCGTGCCGGCGGCGGCAGAATCGGCGGCTTGCGGGTTGCTGAAGGCGCTGTTTGAGTCGCCTTTCTTCTCGCGCGCAAGCTGGCGCAGATAACGGGTGAGCTGCTGCGCCTGACCGTTGTCCGGGTCAAGCTGACGGGCGCGGGCAAGCAGGGACAGCGCGCGTTCCGCCGTTTCCGTCACCCAGCCCTGTTCGCGCAGGCAGCGGATGAGCGCGATGGAGGCATTGATGAGCACGTGCGGATTGCCGGGCAGGGCGTTGGTCGCCTGCATGAGCACGGTCAAGGCATCTTCAAACTGACCGGCTTTTTCCAGTTGCTCAAAGCGCGCGAGATACTCGCAGGCGGTATCGTTCAGGCGGTTTTCCACCTTCTCGGCGAGATCCTTCCTGCCCAGTTCGCGCAACGATGCGTGCGCGGCGCTGAGCGATTGCTGGTTGGGCGCGATGCGGATGCGCTCGCTGGCAAGCTCGCAGGCTTCTTCTTCCAGCTCGTTATCCAGCAACTGCCCGGTCATGTCTTGCAGCGTGTCCTCGCACAAACTCCTGGCAAGCGATTCCAGCCCGGACTGTTGCAGACGCTGGAAGGCTTGCAGGGTAAACGAATGCGCATCGTCTTCTTGCCGGCGCGCACCGGCAACGCGGCCACGGGCAAGGTCGCGACACAGCATGTTCAAGGGTGCCTCGCCAAAATCGCGCTCTAGCTCGCCGAGGAAAGAATCGGCCTCCTTGAGGCGCGCATCGGCAAGCAGCACGTTGATCATGCGCAGATGGTCCTGCGGGTCGCGGAAGACGGAAAAGCGGTTGTTATCGATAACCTTGCCCAGCATCTCCTCGGCGGCGGCGCGGTCTTTGAGCTGAAGCGACATCATGGCGTGGGCGCGCAAGCGGTGCGTGCGGTTCGGTGCCAGTTCCAGAATGGTTTCCAGCGACTGGCGGGCAGCGTGCAAATCGCCCTGGGCTTCATAGATTTGCGTCAAACAATCGTTGGCGGCGAGAAACAGCGGATATTTCGCCAGCAACCCGGTCAATTGCGCGCGCGCCTCATCGTATTGTTTCAGACCAATCAGACAGCGCACCAGCCCCAGTTCCGCCCACGGCGGGGTCGGGTCGGTGGCGGCGACCGTGTTGAACAAATCCAGCGCCTCCAGAAACTGCCCATCGCTCAGCAGCAGCTCGGCGCGTTCGCGGATGAAATCGTTGCGGTAACGGGGAAAGCGCTCTTCGGCGTGCAGGCAATATTCCAGCGCCAGTTCGTGCCGCCCCTCCTGAATGGCGCGATACAGCGGCATGAAATACTCGCGGCGGCGCAGCGCGTGTGCCAGACGGCTTTGCAGCAAGTGGGGCGAAAAAGGCTTGACGAGAAAGCCATCAGGCGAAAGGTCTGCCGTGCCGACCACCTGTTGCTGGCGCGGTGTGTCCGAGAGGATGAAAAACAGCGTTTGCCGCCCGATCAAGGTGTTGCTGCGCAAATCTTCCAGCAGATGCTGCCCGTCCTGCTGCCCCTCGCCCAGATTGTGCGAACACAAGATGAGATCGACCGGCTCAATCTGCAATTTACGGATGGCGCTGTAAGCGTTCGAGGCAAACTGTACCTGCGAGATGGAGACCCCGTCGAGCATGGCGCGGATTTGCGTGCGCACGGCCTGGCGTGCCTCGATGACCAGCACCGTGATGAGGGAAAATTTTTCCATGCTTGCAGGCTTCCTGAAGGCGGCGGCAGCCGCCGGAACAAACAAAATGCCCCGCAATTATAAGAAACCGCGCCGCGTTTGGGCGCGGCGCATTGCACGCCAAGCGCGATTTATCACGCCCGCGCCGCATCCGCCGGTTTTCCCGCCGCCGCCCGCCCGCTTATGGTGATGGCATCCACGGGTTGAGGATGGGTACGCCCATCGGCTTGAAATCGGCCACGTTGCGTGTGACGACGGTCATGCCGTGCACCAGTGCTGTTGCGGCAATCAGCGCATCGCGCTCACCGCGTTTGTCTGGCACATGCAGGCGGGCGCAGCGCAGCGCCACGGCGGCATCAATTCTGCCGGGCGGGAAGTGATTTCAAGGCGTGGCGGTTCAAATTCAACGTCTGCCGCATCCGGCATTGCCAGCGCATCGGCAATGTTGCGTTGCGGGTTGATCAGCCGCTGGTAGTTTTCCATGCTCAACAAGACATGCGCG
>JAFZMK010000085.1 GCA_017553285.1 Rhodocyclaceae bacterium | reverse complement strand
CCGTAGCGCACGCCGTCGTAACGGGAAAGGTTGCTGGACGCTTCGGCAGAGGCGAGCACGTAATAGGCGGGAATCGCCAGCCGCGCGGCGTGTTCCAGCGAAATTTCCACAAACTGCGCGCCCAGCGCCTCGTACTGGCGGCGCGCTTCATCGAGCGCGCGGGCAACGTCCGGGTGCAGACCGTCGCGGAAAAACTCCACCGGCACACCCAGTTTCAAACCCGCCAGCGGACGCGCGGCATCCGTCGGCGCGGTTTCCAGCGCGGCGCGCAACTGCGGCGCGGGGCGATCAAGGCTGGTGGAATCGCGCTCGTCAAAGCCGCTCATTGCTTCCAGCAGCGCCGCGCAGTCTTGCGCGCTCGCCCCGAACGCGCCGCCCTGGTCGCAGGACGAAGCGTAGGCAATCATGCCGTAGCGGCTCACCGTGCCGTAAGTGGGCTTGATGCCGGTAATGCCGCAGAACGCGGCGGGCTGGCGCACCGAGCCGCCGGTGTCCGTGCCGGTCGCCAGCGGCACCAGACGGGCAGCGACCGCCGCCGCCGAACCGCCGGACGAACCGCCCGGCACGTAACCGGCGCGCCACGGGTTATGCGTAGCGCCAAAATACGAAGTCTCGGTGCTGGAACCCATCGCAAACTCATCCAGATTGAGCTTGCCCAAGCTGACTGCGCCCGCCGCTTTCAGCAGCGAGACGACGTGCGCGTCATACGGGCTGATGAAGTTTTCCAGCATTTTCGAGCCGCAGGTGGTGCGCACGCCCTCGGTGCAGAAAATATCTTTATGGGCGAACGGAATACCCAGCAGCGGCGCGCGCTCGCCGCGCGCCAGCCGTTCATCGGCAGCGGCGGCAGCACTCAGCGCGCCTTCGCGGTCGATGGTGATAAAGGCATGGATGGCGGCATCGTGCGCGTCGATGCGGTTCAAAAACAGGTGCGCCAGTTCGGTGGCGGACACCTTGCGGGCATCCAGCGCCTGGCGCAGTTCGGCAACGGAAGCGTCAATCATGGCAACAGAAACAGTAGCTTATTCAATGACTTTGGGAACGAGATAGAGACCGGACTCGGCCTGCGGCGCAACGCGCTGGAAGGCATCGCGGCGGTCGGGTTCGGTGGGCGCGTCGGCGCGCAGGCGGGCGGTGAGTTCCAGCGGGTGGCTCATCGGTGCCACATCGCGGGTATCCACCGCCTGCATCTCGTCGACGAGGTGCAGGATGTTGTCCAGTTGGGTGTTGAGCGCGGCAAGCTGGTGTTCGTCCAGCGCCAGTTTGGCAAGCCGCCCAAGGCGGCGAAGGTCGGCGTGGGAAAGCGACATAATTGACGGCGGGATGAAAAACTGCACAAAGACTTGGGGATTCGTGGTTTATAATACTGCGTTTTTTGGCTCATAGACCACTGCCGCGCGCGGCGCGGCGTGTTTTTCGTCCCTGTCAGCAACCAGGAAAGATTTCTCATGTTCGGTTTCTTGCGTTCCTATTTTTCTTCCGACCTTGCCATCGATCTGGGCACCGCCAACACACTGATCTACGTGCGCGGCAAGGGCATTGTGCTCGATGAACCCTCGGTGGTCGCCATCCGCACCGAAGGTGGCCCCAACGCCAAACGTTCCATTCAGGCCGTGGGTAGCGCCGCCAAACAGATGCTGGGCAAAACCCCCGGCAACATCACCGCCATCCGCCCGATGAAAGACGGCGTGATTGCTGATTTTGTCGTCACCGAACAGATGATCAAGCAGTTCATCAAAAAGGTGCACGATTCGCGCATGTTCTCGCCCAGCCCGCGCATCATCATCTGCGTGCCGTGCGGCTCCACGCAGGTAGAGCGCCGCGCCATCCGCGATTCCGCCGTCGCCGCCGGTGCCCGTCAGGTGTATCTGATTGAAGAACCGATGGCGGCAGCCATTGGCGCCGGTCTGCCGGTGTCGGATGCCACCGGCTCGATGGTCGTCGATATTGGCGGCGGCACCACGGAAGTGGGCGTCATCTCGCTGGGCGGCATGGTCTATAGCGGCTCGGTGCGCGTGGGCGGCGACAAATTCGACGAAGCCATCGTCAACTACATCCGCCGCAACTACGGCATGTTGATTGGCGAGACCACGGCGGAAAACATCAAGAAAGAAATCGGCTCGGCCTTCCCCAGCACCGAACGGCGCGAAATTGAAGTGCGCGGGCGCAACCTTGCCGAAGGCATTCCGCGCAGTTTCACCATCTCCAGCAACGAAGTGCTGGAAGCCGTCTCGGAGCCGCTCAACCAGGTGGTTTCCGCCGTCAAGATTGCGCTGGAACAAACCCCGCCCGAACTGGGCGCGGACATTGCCGAACGCGGCATGGTGCTCACCGGTGGCGGCGCGCTGCTGGCAGACCTTGACCTGCTGCTGCGCGAAGAAACCGGTCTGCCCGTGTGCGTGGCGGACGACCCGCTGACCTGTGTCGCGCGCGGCTGCGGCACGGCGCTGGAAAAAATGGATAAACTCGGTTCCATTTTCACGCCGGAATAAGCCCCGTGCCGCCTTTGGGCGCACCAGTTGTTTTTCTCCTCTGACCCCGCCCGCGCCATCGTGCGCGGGCGCTGCGCATAAAACAGCAGCGCGCAGAGCGGCTCTTCTGTGTATCGCGCATGTCTTCACTGCCACCGTCTTCCCAACCTGTTTTTTCCCGACAAGCATCGCCCTCGTCTCACGTCCGGCTGATGTGTTATGTCGTGCTGTGTCTGGTGATGCTGGTGGCAGACCTGCATTACCGCTATCTGGAAATGGTGCGCCACACGCTCTCGGTGGTCACCTATCCGCTGCAAGTCATCGCCGCCGCGCCGGCGGACCTGGCGCGCTCGGCCAGCACCTACTTTGGCACGCTGGTGAGCGTGCAGGCAGAAAACGCCGACCTGCGCCGCAAGGAAGTGCAGCAGGCGCAACAATTGCTGCGTTTTGCACAGGTGGAGCGCGAAAACCAGGAACTGCGCGACCTGCTGGGCATGGCGCAAAGCGTGCAAAGCCGCAGTGTTGCGGCAGAAATCCTCTATGACGCGCCGGACCCCTTCTCGCGCAAGGTCATCCTGAACCGTGGCGCTTCCGATGGCATTGAACCAGGCTTTGCGGTGCTCGATGCTGCGGGCGTCATCGGTCAGGCCACGCGCGCCTATCCGGCGCAGACCGAAGTCACGCTGCTCACCGACAAAGACCAGGCCATCGCCGTCAAGGTCGCCCGCAACGGGCTGCGCGGCGTGCTCTTTGGCAATGGCGACGGCTCGCTGGAGCTGCGCTTCATGCCGGTTGGCTCGGACGTAGAAGCTGGCGACGAACTCATCACCTCCGGGCTGGACGGCATTTTCGTGCCCAACCTGCCGGTGGCGCAGGTCACTGCCGTCACGCCCGCCGATGCCTTCTTGCGCATCCAGTGCGAACCGCTGGGGCATGTGGAGCGCGCCACGCAAGTGCTGGTACTGGGGCGTGCCGAGCCAGCCCCGCCGCTGCCCGACCCGGACAGTGCCATTGAACCGCCGCTGGAACAACTGGTGCCCCGCCCCATTGAAACCGCCGCCGCCAGCGACAGCGCGCGCAACAAGGATGCCGCCAAGGACAAGAACAAGGACAAGACCAAAGGCAAGGACAGCGCCAAAGACAAAGGCAAAGACAAGGAAAAGGACAAGGACAGCGCCACGAAGAAAGAGGCCGAGGCAAGCGCAGCCAGCGAAGGCGCGCAAGCCGCCGCCCCGGATGCCGCGCAGGACAAGTCCAAAGACAAGGAAAAGGACAAGCCGAAAGACAAGGACAAGCCCAAGGAAAAAGGCAAAAAAGCCGCCGACGGCAAAAAACCTGCTGCTGACGCCAAGAAACCCGCCGCGAAACCCGACGCGGACGCTGCCGACCGCTAAGATTCCGCCATCATGCAATCGACCAACCTTTCTGACCGCATCCTTCGCCCGGCGCAGCCCTGGTTCATCGACCTCAGCCTGATCGTGGCGCTCATCCTCAGCTATGTGCCCGTCAGCCGCCTGTCTGGCTGGCCGGACTGGATGGCACTGACGCTGTGTTTCTGGAGCATCCGCCAGCCGCAATACGTCGGGCTGGACAAAGCCTTCCTGCTCGGTCTGCTCGTCGACATCGGTCACGGCGTGGCGATGGGGCAATACGCGCTGGCCTACGTGCTGCTCAGCCACATGGCGCACACCTTTTCCCGCCGCATCCTGTGGTTCCAGCCCCGTCAGCAGGCGCTGCACATTCTGCCCATGTTGCTGATTACGCAAGTGGTGATGACCGTCGTGCGCCTCATTGCCGGCGACTCTTTCCCCGGCTGGACCTACTTCTTGGCACCGATTACCGGCGCGCTGCTCTGGCCGGCGCTCAGCCTGTTGCTGCTCTGGCCGCAGTATCAGCCGGAAGACCGCGACGACAACCGCCCCATCTGATCGAGCGCCCGCGATGACCGAATTTCCGCACCCCGGCCAAATCCTCGCCCGCTTCCGCCGCCGCGCCACGGTGGCGATGTTGTTCGTGCTGATTTGTTTCGGCGTGCTGGTGGCACGGCTGTATTTCCTGCAAGTGGTGCGTTTTGACCACTACCACGCCCGCGCCGAAGGCAACCGCATGGCGCTGCTGCCCATCGTGCCCAACCGGGGCGTCATCCGGGATGCCAAGGGGCGCGAGCTGGCGCGCAACTATTCGGCCTACACGCTGGAAATCAACCCTTCGCTGGTCAAAAACATGGATGCCACCATCGAGCGCCTCTCGCGCATCGTGACCATCGAAGAGCGCGACCGCCGCCGCTTTTACCGCCAGCTCAAGGACAGCAAATATTTCGAGAGCGTGCCCATCCGCACCCACCTCACCGACGAAGAAGTCGCCCGCATCGTCGCCCGCCGCTATCGTTTTCCCGGCGTCGAAGTGCAGGCGCGGCTGTTTCGCGATTACCCCGAAGGCATCCACACCGCCCACGTCATCGGCTACATTGGTCGCATCAACGACCGCGACCTGGAAAAAATCAACGAAAACGACGACACCGCCAACTATCGCGGCTCGGAATACATCGGCAAGAGCGGGCTGGAAGAAAGCTACGAAAAAGAGCTGCACGGCACCACCGGCTTTGAACAGGTGGAAATCAACGCGGGCGGGCGGGCGATGCGTTCGCTCTCCAGCACCGAAGCGCAGCCCGGCAACGATCTGGAGCTGACGCTGGACATCGAATTGCAGAAAGTCGCCGAAGACGCCTTCGCCGGGCGCCGTGGCGCGCTGGTCGCCATCGACCCGAAAACCGGCGGCATTCTGGCGCTGGTCTCGCTGCCCAGTTTCGACCCCAACGAGTTCATCGAAGGCATTTCCACGCAAAGTTGGCGCGCGCTCTCGGATTCGCCCGATCACCCGCTACTCAACCGCGCCATTTACAGCGCCTACCCGCCCGGCTCCACCTTCAAGCCCTTCATGGCAATGGCCGGGCTGGAAACCGGGCGGCGCGCGCCCGGGCAGTATTTCAGCCGTCAGGGCTATTTCAGCTTTGCCGGTCACACCTATTACGACCACAAATCCAAGTGCCAGACCGGCGTCAACATCCACATCAGTCTCACCTATTCCTGCAACATCTTCTACTACCAGCTCGCGCAGGACCTGGGCATTGACGCCATTGCCAAGTTCATGCGCCCGTTTGACTTTGGTCACCGCACCGGCATCGACATCAGCGGCGAAGCCGAAGGCGTGCTGCCCTCGCCGGAATGGAAGCGCAAGCGCTTCAAAAAGCCGGAACAGCAAGCGTGGTTTGGCGGCGAGACGCTCTCGGTGGGCATCGGTCAGGGCTACAACGCCTACACCCCGCTGCAAATGGCCAACGCCTTGGCTGCGCTGGTCAATTACGGCGTCATGTACCGCCCGCATCTGGTCAAAAACATCATCGACTCGCGCACCGGCGAGCGCCGCCCCGTCGAAGCCGAGCCGATGCGCACCATCAAACTGCGCAAACGCAACGTCACCACCGTGCTCAAGGCGATGGCTGACGTGACCCGTCTGGGCACGGCGAAAACCGCATTTCGCGGTGCCACCTACTCGGCGGGCGGCAAAACCGGCACCGCGCAGGTTTTCTCGCTGCACGGTCAGCGCTACAGCGCCGCGCGCATCAGCGAACGGCTGCGCGACCACTCCTGGTTCATCGGCTTTGCCCCCGCGCAAGACCCGCAGATTGTGCTGGCCGTACTGGTAGAAAACGGCGGCTTCGGCAGTGTCTCCGCCGCGCCCATTGCCCGTCAGGTGATGGATTACCATCTACTCGGCCCGCAAGGCGAAGAGGCCGCCGAAAGCACCGACGCCGAAGCCGATGCCGCCACCACAGCTTCCCCGGCACAATGAGTCCGAACACGCTCCCCTTTTCCGACGAAACCCGCTTTTTCACCCCCATGGCGTGGCTGCGCACGCTGGTGCGGGTGACTGACCTGTGGCTGTTCGGTGTCGTGCTCGCGCTGCTCGCCATTAGCTGGACCATGCTGGTCAGCGCCGGTCCCGAGCGCGTCGAATCGCTGCAAAGCCATATCGCGCTGGCGCTGTCGCTGATGCTGCTGACCGCCGTCATTCCGCTGCGCCATATCGTGCGCATCTCGCCGATGCTCTATCTGCTGGGTGTGCTGTTGCTGATTGCCGTCGCCCTCTTTGGCGATGTTTCCAAAGGCGCGCGGCGCTGGCTGGATATTGGCGTGGCGCGCATCCAGCCTTCCGAACTGATGAAACTGGCCGTGCCGCTGGCGCTGGCATGGTATTTCCAGCAACGCGAAAACGCCCTGCGCGCGCACGACTTCCTCATCGCCTTCGTGCTGTTGGGCATTCCCGTCGGTCTCATTGCCATGCAGCCCGACCTGGGCACCGCCTTGCTGGTCACCGCCGCCGGTCTGTACGTCATCTTTTTCGCCGGGCTATCTTGGAAACTCATCATCCCGGCGATGCTGCTGGCTGCGGGCGGGCTGCTGGCCATCATCGGCTTTGGCGACATCCTCTGCGCGCCGGAATTTGACTGGGTCGTGCTGCACGAATACCAAAAGCAGCGCATCTGCACCCTGCTCGACCCCTCGCAAGACCCGCTCGGGCGCGGTTTTCACGTCATCCAGTCGACCATCGCCATCGGCTCGGGCGGCATGTGGGGCAAAGGCTGGCTGCAAGGCACGCAAACCCACCTGGCCTTCATCCCCGAACGCCATACCGACTTCATCTTCTCCGTGCTGTGCGAAGAATTCGGCTTCGTTGGCGTGCTCGTGCTGATTGCGCTCTACGTGCTGCTCATTGGTCGTGGCATGACCATCACCATCACCGCCACCACCTTTGCCGGGCGACTGCTGGCAGGCGCGGTGACGATGATTTTCTTCACCTACGCCTTCGTCAACATGGGCATGGTCAGCGGCATTTTGCCGGTCGTAGGCGTACCGCTGCCCTTCATCAGCTATGGCGGCACTTCTCTTGTATCCTTGTGCATTGCCGTCGGACTATTGATGAACATCCGCCACCACAGCCGCCTCATCGCACAGGGTTAGCCATCATGACTTTCGCCGCCGCCCGCACCCGTCTCTTGCACCCCACCGTTCTGGCGCTGCTGGCCGCAGCCCTGCTCACCGCCTGCGGCAGCACCCCTTCGCGCACCGGCGGCGGCAAAAGCAGCGGCGGCGGCGGTTACTACAAGGATGACGGCCCGGCAGACTACATCCCCGTCGATCTCGACAAAGTGCCCGATGCCGTGCCGCGCATCGAACCGCTCAACCGCAACACCCTGCGCCCCTACACCGTAATGGGGCAGCACTTTGTGCCCTTCACCGATTTTCGCCCCTACCGCGAACGCGGCACGGCAAGCTGGTACGGCAAAAAGTTTCACGGCAAAGCCACCTCCAGCGGCGAGCCTTACGACATGTTCGCCATGACCGCCGCCCACCCCACCTTGCCGCTGCCCAGTTACGCCCGTGTGACCAACCTCAACAACGGGCGCAGCGTTGTGGTGCGCGTCAATGACCGGGGACCCTTCCTGCACAGCCGCATCATGGACTTGTCCTATGTTGCCGCCTACCGCCTCGGCTACGTCAACAGCGGCAGCGCGCCGGTGGAAGTCGAAGCCATCCTGCCCGACGAAATCCGCCTCGCCAACAACGCCGGGCGCAGCGTCGGCACAGCGCAGCCCGCGCCCGTCGCCCCGCCGCCCGACCCCTTCATCGCCTCGCTGCCGCCCACCCCTACCCGTCCGCCTGCCAGCATCGAAATCGAACCCCTGGGCGCGGCGGACGACCCGCTGGCAGACGCCCCCTTTATCGCCGCCACCTTGCCGCAGGAAGAAACCACTGCCGCTGCACCCAGCTCCATCCGCACCACCACCCTGCCCGCCACCGCCCCCGCCGCGCCGGTTATGAACGCGCCGGTTGCGCCTACCCCCATCGCGCCGCCCATCCCCGCGCCCGCGCCGATGAATGCCCCGGCAGACGCGCCGCAGTCCCTCCAGATCACCACCTTGCCGCCGGAATCCCCCGCGCCTGCCGTATCCAGCGCACCCTCGGCGGTCTCACTCACCCCCATCACCCCGCCCGCGCCAGCCGCCCCACCGGTGCCCTACACCCCGCCTGCCCCGTCGATGGCGGGCATGGCGGGCGCAGCACTGCCCGCCGCGCAAGGCGGCACGTTTATCCAGTTGGGCGCCTTCTCCTCGCCCGAAGCCGCGCAAGCGCTCGCCAACCGCGCCCGCGCATCGCTGGGCGCACTGGCCAGCCTCGTGCGCACCGAACAAGCCGGTGCCAACACGCGCGTACAAGTCGGCCCCTTCGCCAGCCGCGACGAAGCCCTGCGTCACCTGCCCACCATCGGCCAGACACTGGATTTGCAACCATTTATGGTCGAACGCTAAGCGCGCCCCGCGCAAACGCGCAACGCAAACCGCGCCGGTGCCGCGATTGCGGGCTTGGTTCAGCGCTCTGGCTTGGTGTTGTTTTTGCTGGCCAGCAACGCCCGCCCATAGTCCGTGATGCGGTATTTCTGCAAACGGCTGTTTGGCGCGTCTGGTCGGGTCATTTCTATCTGTCTGAGCGCCAGCAATTGACGGATAGTCTTGTTGAGCGAACCCGAAACCTCGCGTTGCCCCAAAGCCAACGAAATTTCCGCCTTGCCCATCTCGCTGGATTCCAGCAGCCTCAGCACCCGTTCCGGTTGCGACTCTGGCTGCGACTCTGGCTCTAACTGAGGCTCTGGATGCCGCTCTGGCTGCGGCTCTTGCTGTGACTCTGGCTGTGACTCTGGCTGTAACTCTGGCTTCGACTCTGGCTGTTCGCTGACTTGCCCGGTGACTTGCCCGGTATCCGTTCGCCACAGTACGGCTTTGAACTGATTGCCTTCGGGTTCATCAATCAGCTCAATTCTCGGCCAGACGCCCAATGCGCGGGGAATGCCGGTGCCCAGACCGCGATAGGGCAGGATGTGGGCGGCGTGCTCGGCCAGCACCTTGTTGCGGCGGTTGGAGCGCCCTGCAAGGATTTGTTCGCGCGTCAAACTGTCGGGCAGCGCACCGGGGCTGATAATTTCGACCCGGTCAGCAAAAATAAGCAGGCGAACCGTGGCATTGGTAAAAAAATCCCGATGCACCAGCGCATTGACCAGCAGTTCAACGAATGCTTCTTCGGGAATTTCCAGCAAGCCCACGCTGTTGAAGCCTTGCGCGCCTTGCACATGGTGCAGATTGCGCTTGATAAAACCCATGCCGCGTTGAAACTGCTCTTCCAGCGTGCCCTGGATGTTTTCGCTATCAAGGTAGCGGCTATCCGAGAGTTTGACGCCCGGAAAGCAAACCGCAGTAATCATGCAAACGTGCAAATGCCGTTCGGGGTATTTGCCAAACAACAACATGCCCGCGAGATTGGGCACGCCGTCGCTGGCCAGTTGCAGGTTTTCAAACACGTTGGACAGCGGCAGCGCGTGCTGCCCGTCTTTGAAGCGGCGCTCGACATAGCGGGCGAACGCGCGCTCATCAATGTCATCCCACGTCGTATTGCGCACGGGCACCTGATCGGCTTGCAGCAGACCAGACTGCTGAAAC
Organism: Rhodocyclaceae bacterium; assembly: GCA_017553285.1. GTDB lineage: Bacteria > Pseudomonadota > Gammaproteobacteria > Burkholderiales > Rhodocyclaceae > JAFZMK01. Next base: position 51,447 of record JAFZMK010000085.1, on the reverse strand, counting down.
ATGCGCTGCAACTCTTCGCGGGCGGTCACATGGCGCTTGTCGGCACCATGTTTTACCCACACGCGCCCTTGCAAGTCCATATAAGGCTTGTTGAGACCCAGCGGCACATCGACCAGCAAAACCAGCCCCTGGTCGGTGTGAATGTTTTGGCTGTTCGGGCTGATGGGCGGGCGCACATGCTGGCTGGCCGCGTTGGACAGCAGTTGATTCAGGCGGGCAATATCTTGCGGCGTCAGCCCGACGGGCTGGCCATCGTCCGCAACGCCAATCAAAATCTGACCGCCAACGCTATTGGCCAGCGCCGCCAGCTCTGCCGCCAGCGCATCGGCGTTGTTGAAGTCGCGTTTGAACTGGTGCTGGCTGTCTTCACCACGCGCGAGAATTTGCAGGAGTTCGTCTTCCGTCATGGGCTTACTCAATCACAAAACGCAGTTTGCGGGCATCCTTGCCCGGGGCGCGTTCGTTCATAATGGTACGCACCGAACAAGCCAGCGTACACACGCACGTGCATATTCCCTCCATCGGCCAGACGCTGGGTTTGCAACCATTCGTTGTTGTGCGTTGAGCTGCGCGCCAATCGCGTTATCATTGCGCCTTTTTCTGAACCGACGACCATCCGCCATGATTGCTGTTTTCAAGCGCCTGATCCTCGCCTCGCTGTTTGCCCTCTTTTCCTGCGCCGCTGCTGCCGCGCAAGTGCCGCCGCCGACGCTGGCGGCCAAAGCCTGGGTGTTGTACGACCAGACGACGAACCAGTTTCTCGTCACCGAAAAAGGCGATGAGCGGCTGGAACCTGCCTCGCTCACCAAGCTGATGACCGCCTACATCGTCTTTGGCGCGCTCAAGGAAGGCAAAATCAAGCTCGACCAGCAGGTGGATGTTTCCGAACACGCCTGGCGGCAGGAAGGCTCGCGCATGTTCATCAAGCCCGGAATGCCGGTGACGGTCGAGCAACTCATCCGTGGCATGATTATCCAGTCCGGCAACGATGCCTGCGTGGCGCTGGCCGAACTGGTCGCCGGCACCGAAGAAGCCTTCGTGCACCTCATGAACCAGGGTGCCAAGCGTCTGGGGCTGGAAAACACCCACTACACCAACGCCAACGGTCTGCCTGACCCGCAGCTCTACACCACCGCGAAAGATCTCGCCAAACTGGCCGCCGCCATCATTCGCGACTATCCCGAAGGCTACAAATATTATTCCGAAAAATCATTTACTTACAACAAAATCACCCAGCCCAACCGCAACCTGCTGCTGTGGCGCGATGCCACCGTCGACGGCATGAAGACCGGTCACACCAACAGCGCCGGTTATTGTCTGGTCGCCTCCGCCAACCGCAACAATCACCGCATGATTTCGGTGTTGCTGGGCACCAGCAGCGAAAACGTCCGCGCGCAAGAATCGCTCAAACTGCTCAACTATGGCTTCCAGTTCTACGAAGCCGCCAAGGTCTATGACGCTGACCAGCCTCTGGCGCGTTTTCAGGTCTGGAAAGGGGCGACCAACGAAGTGGCCGCCGGGTTTGAAAAACCGCTGATTCTCGCCCTGCCCAAGGGCGAAGCCGCCAAGCTGCAACCGCGTCTGACCAGCGTACAGCCCGTGCTCGCCCCGATTCGCAAGGGGCAGGAAATCGGCACGCTCACCCTCACGCTGGACGGGCAAACCATCGGCTCCTGGCCGGTGGTGGCGCTCAACGAAGTCGAACTCGCCGGCTGGTTTGGTCGCCTGTGGGATTCGCTCATCATGTGGTTCAAATCCCTGTAAGAGCGCCCGCATGAGCCAGGCGCGCCCCACCCTGCTGGAATTTCCCTGCGATTTCCCGCTCAAGGTCATGGGCGCGCGCCACGACGAATTCGCCCAGACCATCGCCGCGCTGGTCGCCGAACACGCCCCCGACTTCGACCCCGCCGGCATCGAAATGCGCCCCTCGGCCAAGGGCAACTACCTATCGCTGACCTGCACCATCCGCGCCACCTCGCAGCAACAGCTCGACGGCCTCTACCGCGCGCTGGTCGCGCACCCGATGGTCAAAATCGTGTTATGACCGTCCCGGCGCTGCCGCTGCCGCCTGCCACGGCGCTGGCGCCACTGCTGGTGCAGCGCCATTTCCCCGGCCTCGTCCCCTACCTTCCCGCGCTGGCTGCGATGCAGGATTTTGTGCGCACGCGCGCAGATGATGCCGACGACGAACTCTGGCTGCTGCAACACCCGCCGGTCTACACCCTCGGTCAGGCGGGCAAGCGCGAACACCTGCTTGCCCCCGACCCGAACATCCCCCTCATCCCCATCGACCGTGGCGGGCAAATCACCTACCACGGCCCCGGCCAGCTCGTCTGCTACACCCTGCTGCACCTGCCACGGCGCGCCATCAAAGTGCGCGAACTGGTGCATTTGCTGGAAGAAGCCATCATTCAGACGCTGGCAACCTGCGGGCTGAACGGCTGCCGCAAGGACGGCGCGCCCGGCGTCTATCTGCCCGACGGCAGCAAAATCGCCGCCCTCGGTCTGCGCATCCGGCAAGGCGTCGCCTATCACGGGCTGGCAATCAACTGCGACCTGGATTTGACCCCTTTTAGTCGCATCAACCCCTGCGGCTACCCCGGTCTGGTCACCACCTCGCTGGCCGCGCAAGGCATCGCCGTCTCGCCGCCCGAACTCGCCCCCGTGCTCTGCCGTCATCTTGCCGCCCTGCTGCCCGCAGCGCGCGCCTGAAGCCGCCAGCCGCAAAAACGCCAGTGATATGATTCGCCCTCGCCTGTTCTGAACACCGCCGCCGCCTCACCACCCATGCCCCTGCTGCAATCATCTTTCGTCCTGCGGGTTTTGCTGCTGCTCATTTTTGCGGCTGCGGTTTTTTTCTTTCACCGTTTTCTGGTTCCCGTCCTCGCCGCGCTGATTATCGGCTTTGCCAGTTGGCCGCTGTATCGCCGCCTGCAGCGCCGCTGCTCGGGGCGCACGGCGCTGGCAGCCAGCATTGCGCTGCTGGTCGTCGTTCTCGCCATCATCTTGCCGCTGGGCATCGCCCTGCTCTTTGCGCTCAGCGAAGCGCAAAGTTTCATCCTCTGGCTGCAACATGCCAACACCTACGGCAGCACCGCCCCCGAATGGATTGCCTCGCTGCCCGGCGTCGGCAGCCATCTGGCCAATTACTGGGACGAACATCTGGGCGAGCCGCAAGCGCTGGCGCAATGGTTTGAAATCATCAGTGGCGAGCACATCGGCAACATCTACCGCACCGTGCTCACCGCCACCAGCCGCTTTGTCAGCATCGCCCTCTCGCTGCTGTTCATGCTCATCACGCTGTTTTTCGTCTACAAAGACGGGGCTGCGCTGGTGCGCCAGATTGACCGCGTTGGCGAACGTCTGCTGCCCACGCACTGGCAGCGTTTTTCGCGCGTCATCCCCGCCACGGTCAGCGCCACCGTCGCCGGCATGGGCTTGATTGCGGTCGGCGAAGGCGTTGTGCTGGGCACCGCCTACTGGATTGCCGGTGTGCCCTCGCCCATCCTGCTTGGTGCCGCCACCGCCTTCATGGCAATGATACCGGGCGGCGCACCGCTTTCCTTCACGCTGGTTTCGCTCTACCTCATCGGCGCGGGCAAAGTGGGTGCCGGCATTGGTTTATTCGCCTGGGGCACCTGCGAACTATTCATCGTCGACAAAACCTTGCGCCCGCGTCTGGTCGGCGGCCCGGTCAAACTGCCTTTCCTGCCCACCTTTTTCGGGCTGGTCGGCGGCGTACAGACGCTGGGCGTAGTCGGCCTCTTCATCGGCCCCGTACTGATGGCGCTGCTGGTCGCCTTCTGGCGCGAATGGGTGCGCAGTCTGGAAACCCCCGACTACCTCGCCGCCCTGCCGCCGCCCGGGGCGCTGCGCTGACTTTCTGCACCAGCGCGGACACACAATCTTTTATCTAAAATCAACACAATTTGAAATAATCCGCGCAAGCTGCCGGGGAAGGGGTAAAAACGTCACTTTTACCTTCACCGCTTGGAGCTTGTAGTTATGGAAATGCCCGCCCTCGACAGTCTCTCACACAAAAACGCCCAACTGGCCGCCCACGGACTGGAACTCTGGCGCGAAATCACCGACTGGCCGCGCGACATGGGCACCTCGCTTGACCCCATCGGCATGAGCATGCCGATTGCCCACGCCTTCACCGCCTGGCTCATGCACCCGCAAGAGCTGTCCCGTTACGTCGCCCTGCTCAACTCCGAAATCTGGCGTCTGCAACAGCACTTCTGCTCGCGGATGATGGGTCTGCCCAGCGAAGACCCGGTTCGCCCGCACCCCGATGACAACCGCTTTGCCGACCCGGTCTGGACCGAAGCTGCCGGCTGGGACCTGGTCAAAGAGGTCTATCTCGCCTACACCCACACCCTGCAAGACATGCTCTACGCCACGCCCGGCATCTCGGATGCCGAGCGCCGCAAAGCCGCCTTCTGGTGGCGCAAATGGCTCAACATGGTCGCCCCCACCAACTTCCTGTTTACCAACCCGGTCGCCCTGCGCCTGGCGATGGAAAGTCACGGTGTCAGCCTGATCAACGGCTTCAAGCAATTCCTCACCGATGCCGAAGTCGGCAACGTGCGCATGACCGACCTGAGCAAATTCAAGGTCGGCGAAAACCTCGCCACCACCCCCGGCTCGGTCGTTGCCCGCAACAAGCTGCTGGAAGTCATCCACTACGCCCCCACCAGCAAAGAAGTACACTCCGAACCCATCGTCATCGTCACCCCCTGGATCAACAAATTCTACGTGCTGGACATGACGCCCAAGCGCAGCATGGTCGCCTGGCTGCTCAACCAGGGCTTTGACGTCTTCATCACCAGTTGGCGCAACCCCGATGCCTCCATGCGCGCCACCACGTTTGATTCCTACCTCACCGACGGCATCGACTTCATCGTCCAGACCGCCCGTCAATTCACCGGTGCCAAGCAAGTCCATGCCGCCGCCTACTGCATTGGCGGCACCGCGCTGACCGCCTACATGGCGTGGATCAACAGCAAATTCAGCCCCAAAGACCAGCCGGTCGCAAGCTGGACGCTGTTTACCACCCTCACCGACTTCTCCGCCCCCGGCGACATCGAAGTCTTCATCGACGAATCCTCCATCAACTACCTCTGCCGCAAAATGGACGCCGACGGCTATCTGGACGGCAAAGACATGGCCGTCACCTTCCGTCTGCTGCGCTCCAACAGCCTCATCTGGCACTACGTCGTGCATGGCTGGCTGTATGGCGAGACCCCCATGCCGTTTGACGTCCTCTACTGGAACATGGACTGCACCCGGATGCCTGCCGCCATGCACAAATGGTATTTGCGCGAACTCTACCTGCACAACCGCCTCATCCAGCCCAACGCCCTGACCATCGCCGGCGAACCCATCAACCTCGGCAACATCACCCAACCGCTCTACAGTGTTGCCACCGAAGACGACCACATCGCCCCGTGGAAACAAGTCTTCCGCACCATGAACCACCTCAATACCGACCGTCGCTTTGTGCTCTCCAGCTCCGGTCACATCCTCGGCATTCTCAACCCCCCGGTCACCCCTCCCAAGCGCACCTACCGCGCCTCCAACGTCGACACGGTCATTGACGCCGAACACTGGCAGCAAGGCACCGAAGTCGTCGCCGGCAGTTGGTGGGAAGACTGGATGGCGTGGCTCAAACCCAAAGCTGGCGCCATGGTCGCCGCCCGCCCGGCGGCCACCGCCAAATACCCCGAAATCGTCCCCGCCCCCGGCAAATACGTCATCGAACCCTGATTTCGGTGTAACACCACCCCGCCACGAAACCCCCGCACCCGCGGGGGTTTTTTTCGCCCTGACGCGCGCAGGCGCTGGAACGTCTCGCCGAGGCCGATACCTTTGTGTTTGACAAAACCGGCACACTCACGCACGGCAAGCTGGAAGTCACCGATTCCGTGGCGCTGGCGCCGGGCTACTGCCCCGAAGACTTGCTGAACCTGGCTGCCTCGGTAGAAGAACATTACTTTCACCCGCTGGCGCGCCAGCTCGGGCTGGATGCGTTTTATGCCGACGTGCTGCCCGAAGACAAGGCCGCCATTCTGGAACAGATGCGCGCTGCGGGCGCGCGCGTGGCCTTTGTGGGCGATGGCGTCAATGACGCGCCCGCCTTGAGTTGCGCGCATGTAGGCATTTCCATGCACCGTGGCGCGCAGATTGCCCGCATGGCCTCTGACATTGCCTTGCTGGAAGACGACATCGCCCGTGTGGCCGATGCCCGCGCGCTGGCGCAGGGCAATCGTCGGCGGGTGAACAACAATTTCCGGCTTACCGTTGGACTCAATTCCGCCATCCTCACCGCTGCCGCCTTTGGCTGGTTGCGACCGGTGAGCACCTCGATGCTGCACAACGGCAGCACCATCGGCATTTTGCTGCACGCCCTGCTGGGTGCCGGGGCGGGGCGCAGAGCGGCGCGGGCGGGGGATGCGGCGGGGGTGCGGGGCGTTACTCTACGTCGCGCTGCGCGATGTATTCTTTGACCACTTCGGCGTCCGGGGCGAGGACGGCGACTTTTTGCGGGCGGGTTTCGAGGTCGCGCATATCTTCGGGCGGCGGGGGGGCGTCGCCGAGGGCTTCGCGCAGGGTGTCGGCGAACTTCACCGGTTGCGCGGTTTCCAGCACCAGCAGCGGCACATCAGGCGGCAGCGTGTCGCGCTGTTGCAGGGCGACGTGCATGGCATCAGCGGTGTGCGGGTCGATGAGGACGTTGTATTGCTCGCAGATGCGGCGGATGGTTTTTAGCCGCAGGGCGTGGCTGCTGGCACCGGAGGCGAAGGCGAAGTCTTGCGCGACACGGGTAAATTCGGGTGTGCCGGCAAGGTCAAACCCCTGCCCGTTGCCCCACAGCCGTTTCAGCGCGAGCGCGTCGCGCCCGACGAGGTCAAAAACAAAACGCTCGAAGTTGGAGGCTTTGGAGATGTCCATCGAGGGGCTGGAAGTGACGAAGGTGTCTTCGGGGGCGCGCGGGCGGTAGCGCCCGGTGCGGAAAAATTCGTCGAGCACGTCGTTTTCGTTGGTGGCAACAATCAGCCGTGCCACGGGCAAGCCCATCTGGCGGGCAATGTGCCCGGCGCAGACGTTACCGAAATTGCCCGAAGGCACGCAGAAGGCGACTTGCTGGCGGCTGTTTTCGGTGGCGGCAAGGTAGCCTTTGAAGTAGTAGACCACTTGCGCGGCAATGCGCGCCCAGTTGATGGAGTTGACGGCGCCGATGCGGTGGCGCGCCTTGAAGCTGGCGTCTGCCGAAACCGCCTTGACCACGTCCTGCGCCTGGTCAAAGAGGCCGGTGATGGCGATGTTGAAGATGTTCTCGTCGGTGAGCGAATACATTTGCGCGCGCTGGAAGGCGCTCATCTTGCCGTGCGGCGAGAGCATGAAGACGCGCACGCCGCGCTTGCCGCGCAGGGCGTATTCGGCTGCCGAGCCGGTGTCGCCAGAGGTGGCGCCGAGAATGTTGAGCGTTTGCCCACGGCGGGCGAGTTCGTATTCAAAGACGTGGCCGAGGAATTGCATCGCCATGTCCTTGAAGGCGAGCGTGGGGCCGTTGGACAGTTCCAGCAGCGCGAGCTTGCCGCGTTCCAGCCAGGTGACGGGCGTGATGTCTTGCGCGCGCGCGCCTTCGCGCACGTGGCAATAGACTTCGGGCCGCCAGGTGCGGGCGCACAGCGCGCGCAGGTCATCACTGGGAATGTCGTCAATGAGGCGGCGCAGCACTTCATACGCCAGTTCGTGATAGGGCAGCGTGCGCCAGCCGTCGAGCGTTTGGGCGTCAATCTGCGGGTAGGTTTCGGGCAGGTACAGACCGCCATCGGGCGCCAGGCCGCCCAGCAGGATGTCGCAAAAACCGGGGCGGCCAGCATCGCCGCGAGTGGAAAGGTAACGCACGGGCAAGTCCTCGCAGACAGAGACAGGTTACAGATGTTCAACGCGCAGGCGCACGGCGGCACCATGCACCGCCGGCAGCGCCTCAATGGCGGCAAGCGCGGCGTTGACCTGTTTTTCGACCGTCTCGTGCGTGAGCACGATGACATCGGTGCAGGTCGCGCCCGCCGGGGCGGCAAGCTGGCGGATGCCGTGAATGGAGATGCCTTGTTCGGCAAGAATGCGGGCAATGCTGGCGAGCACGCCGGCTTCATCCGAGACGCTCAGGCGCAGGTAGTAGCGGGAGACGGTTTCTTCAATCGGCAACACCGGCAGTTCGCGCACTTCTTCGGGCTGGAAGGCGAGATGCGGCACGCGGTGTTCGGGGTCAGAGGTGTGCAGGCGGGTGACGTCGACCAAATCGGCAATCACCGCGCTGGCGGTCGGTTCCGCCCCGGCACCGGCACCGTAGTAGAGCGTTTTGCCCACCGCGTCTGCCTGCACGAGGACGGCGTTCATGGCACCTTCGACGTTGGACAGAAGCTGACCGGCTTCGACCAGCGTGGGATGCACGCGCAGCTCAATGCCTTGTTCGCGCTTTTTGGTGATGCCCAGCAGCTTGATGCGGTAGCCGAGTTGTTCGGCATAGGTGATGTCAATGGATTGGAGCTGCGAGATGCCTTCAATGTGCGCGCGCTCAAATTGCATCGGCACGCCGAAGGCGATGGCGCTCATGATGGTGGCTTTGTGCGCGGCATCGACGCCTTCGATGTCGAAGGTCGGGTCGGCTTCGGCGTAGCCGAGTTCTTGCGCTTGCTTGAGCGCGTCGGCAAACGACAAGCCCTTGTCGCGCATTTCGCTGAGGATGAAATTGGTGGTGCCGTTGATAATCCCGGCAATCCACTGGATGCGGTTGGCAGACAAGCCTTCGCGCAGCGCCTTGATGACCGGAATGCCACCGGCGACAGCGGCTTCAAAGGCGACCATCACGCCTTTCTTTTGCGCGGCGGCGAAAATTTCGTTGCCGTGCTTGGCAAGCAGCGCCTTGTTGGCGGTGACGACGTGCTTGCCGTGCTCGATGGCGGAGAGCACCAGGTCGCGCGCCACGGTGGTGCCGCCAATCAGTTCGATGACGATATCGATTTGCGGGTCTTGGGTGGCGGCGAAGGCATCATCAATAATCTGCGCGCGCTCGCGCACGACTTTGCGGGCGTGTTCGAGATTGCGGTCCGCCACCGTGACGATGCGGATAGGACGCCCGGCGCGGCGGGTGATTTCTTCGCTGTTGCGGTTCAATACTTCAAAGGTGCCGCCTCCGACGGTACCGATGCCCAGCAGGGCTGCCTGGATTGCTTTCATGATGTTTGCAGTTCAATCAATGGTTAGGTGAAAAGAGAATACTCAGGCCGTGCCGGCTTCGCGGCGGCAGCCTTCGAGGAAACGGGCGATGCGGCCAATGGCTTCGCGCAGGTCGTCTTCGTGCGGCAAAAACACCAGCCGGAAGTGGTCCGGCTTGACCCAGTTGAAGCCCGTGCCCTGCACCAGCAGCACGCGCTCGGCTTCGAGCAGGCGCGAGATGAATTGCTGGTCGTCCTGAATCGGATAGACGGCGGGGTCCAGCCGGGGGAACATGTATAACGTGCCTTGCGGGCGCACGCAGGAGACGCCCGGAATGGCGGTAATCAGCTCCCACGCCAGATCGCGCTGGCGGCGCAGCCGCCCACCTTCGCCGACGAGGTCGTGAATGCTCTGATAGCCGCCCAGCGCCGTCTGGATGGCGTATTGCCCAGGCACGTTGGCGCACAGCCGCATGGACGAGAGCATGTCCAGCCCTTCGATATAGTCTTGCGCGCCGCGTTTGTCGCCGCACACCACCATCCAGCCCGCGCGATAGCCGCAGGAGCGGTAGTTTTTCGACAGACCGTTGAAAATCACGGTGAGCACGTCTTCCGAGAGCGCCGCCATCGAGGTGTGCTGCGCGCCATCGTAGAGCACTTTGTCATAGACCTCGTCCGAATAGACGATGAGACCAAATTCACGCGCCAGCGCGATGATGCCCAGCAGGGTTTCATCCGGATAGAGCGCGCCGGTCGGGTTATTGGGGTTGATGACCACGATGGCGCGCGTGTTGGGCGTGATTTTCGCGCGCATGTCGGCAAGGTCGGGCAGCCAGCCGCGTGCCTCGTCACACAGATAATGCACCGGCGTGCCGCCTGAGAGGCTCACCGCCGCCGTCCACAGCGGGTAATCCGGCGCCGGAACGAGCACTTCGTCGCCCGCGTCCAGCAGCGCGTTCATCGCCATCACGATGAGTTCGGAAACGCCGTTGCCCAGATAGATGTCTTCAATATCCACGCCCTTGATGCGCTTTTCCTGCGTGTAGTGCATCACCGCCTTGCGCGCGGAAAAAATGCCTTTGGAATCAGAATAGCCTGCCGAGGCGGGCAGGTTGCGAATCATGTCGCGCTGGATTTCTTCCGGCGCGTCAAAGCCGAAGGTGGCCAGATTGCCGATGTTCAGCTTGATGATTTGATGACCGTCTTCTTCCAGTTGGCGCGCACGCGCCAGCACGGGGCCGCGAATGTCATAACAGACGTGGTCGAGCTTGCGGGATTTTTTCACCGTCCGCGCGCGCGCGCCGCCGCCGCTTTGCTGCGGGTTTTTTTCAGGCACCGTTCGGGCAGACATCTCGGTTTCTCCAGCTAAAAAGTGAATTGCGCATCTTAGCCGCCCGCGCGCGTGCGGGCAAATTTCCGCGCGCCGCACTGTGGCATGTTGCGCAGCCGCGTAGCAAGAGCGCACTGGTTTATCATTGCCGACTTTCCTTCCCGACCAATCTGGAACGCGGTTTTGCCATGAATCTTTTGCGTGCTCTGGGCACGGTGAGCAGTTTGACGCTGGTGTCGCGCGTGCTGGGCTTTGTGCGCGATTGGGTAATCGCCCGCAGCTTCGGCGCGGGCATGGCGACGGACGCTTTTTTCGTCGCCTTCCGCCTGCCCAACCTGCTGCGCCGCATGTTTGCCGAGGGCGCGTTTTCACAGGCATTCGTGCCGATTCTTGCCGAATACCAGCGCCAGCAATCGCCCGAAGAAACCCGCACCTTAATCAGCCGCGTGGCAACCTTGCTAGGGCTGGTGGTGCTGGCCATTTCCATTCTGGGCATGGTGGCCACACCCGCCATCATCTGGCTGACCGCGCCGGGCTTTGCCGATGAGGCCGACAAATTCGCGCTGACGGTATCGCTGACCCGCATCACCTTTCCCTACATTTTCTTCATGTCGCTGGTGGCGCTGGCTGGCGGCATTCTCAATACGTGGAGCCGCTTTGCCATCCCCGCCTTCACCCCGGCGCTGCTCAATATCGCTTTCATCGGCATGTCGCTGTTTGCCGCGCCGTATTTTGACGAACCCGTGCGGGCGCTGGCGTGGGCGGTGTTGCTCGGCGGTGTGCTGCAATTACTCGTGCAATTCTGGCCGCTGGTAAAAATGGGGCTGCTGCCGCGCTTTGACTTCGCGCCCGCCGATGCTGCCGTGCGCCGCATCGGCAAACTGATGCTACCGGCGATGTTGGGCGTTTCGGTGGCGCAAATTTCGCTGGTCATCAATACCGTGTTCGCGTCCTTCCTGCAAAACGGCAGTGTGTCGTGGCTGTATTACGCCGACCGCCTGATGGAATTTCCCGCCGGACTTTTGGGCGCGGCATTGGGCACCATCTTGCTGCCCGGTCTGGCAAAACGCCATGCCGACGGCGACGCAAGCGGCTTTTCCCGCCTGCTCGACCACGGCTTGCGCCTGGCGCTGCTGCTCACGCTGCCTGCGGCGCTGGCGCTGGCGCTGCTGGGCGCGCCGCTGTTGAGCACGCTGTTTCAACACGGTGCCTTCAGCGGTGAGGATGTGCGGCAAACCCACGCGGCGCTGATTGCGTACAGTTTCGGGCTGCCGGGGCTGATTGCGGTGAAAATCCTCGCCCCCGGCTTTTACGCCCGGCAAGATATTCGCACGCCTACGCGCTTTGCCATCATTTCGCTGTGCGCCACGCAGGCGATGAACGCCATCTTCGTCTTTGGTCTGCCACGTTTGGGGCTGCCCGCGCACGCCGGGCTGGCGCTATCCATCGGGCTGGCTTCGCTTCTCAACGCTTCCTTGCTGGCGCGCGGGCTGCTGCGGCGGGGCGATTACACGCCGCAGACGGGCTGGCGCGTGTTTTTGCTGCGCATCGCGCTGGCGCTGGTGGCGCTGGCCGCCGTGCTCGTCTGGGGCGCGGGCGAGACCAGCGACTGGCTTGTCGCGCCCACGCGCCAGCGCATTGTGCATCTGTGCTGGCTGGTGCCCGCCGGTATCGGTGTGTATTTTGCCGCGCTGTTTGCGCTGGGTTTTCGGTTGCGCGATTTTCGCCGGGTATAAAAAACGGCTGCCGGTGCGGGCAGCCGTTTGGCAATACAAAACGCGCGCGTGTCTTAGCGTTTGTGGTCTTTTTCATGCTTGTCCGGCAGCGTGTCTTCCATCTGGTAGCGCATACTGCAATACGGGCAGCGGGCGCGACCTTCGCTGTCGGGCTTGAGATAGACACGCGGATGGCGCGCCCATAGCGGGTCGTTTTCGCGCGGGCAAAACAGCGGCAGGTCTTGCTCGCGCACGATGCGCAGCGTGCCGAATCGGGTGCTTTGCGTAGCCATCAGCGCGCCTCCGTTCAGCCGTTCACGTAGCTCAGCCAGTCCGCGTATTCGGGCGCACGGCCATTGACGACTTCAAAATAACGCGCTTGCAGGCGCGCCGTCACCGGGCCGCGTCCACCGTTGCCGATGACGCGGCGGTCCAGCTCGCGAATCGGCGTGATTTCTGCCGCCGTGCCGGTGAAGAAGGCTTCGTCAGCAATGTAAATATCGTCGCGCGTCAGGCGTTTGGAGCGCACTTCCAGCCCCTGTTCGCGCGCCAGTGCGACGATGGTGGCGCGGGTGATGCCGACCAGCGCGGAAGTCAGTTCCGGCTCGTAAATCACGCCGTCCTTGACGATGAAGATGTTCTCGCCCGAACCTTCGGCGACGAAGCCGTCCACATCCAGCAGCAGCGCTTCGTCATAGCCGTCTTCGGTGGCTTCCAGATTGGCGAGGATGGAATTGGCGTAGGTGGCGGCAAACTTGGCGCGCGCCATGGTGACGTTGATGTGGTGACGGGCATACGAGGCCGTCTTCACGCGAATGCCCTTTTCCAGCCCTTCCGCGCCCAGATAGGCATCCCACGGCCAGGCGGCAATCGCCACGTGCACTTTCGCGCCGCGCGTGCTGATGCCCATTTTTTCCGCACCATAAAAGGCAATCGGACGGATGTAGCCCGATTTCAACTGGTTGGCACGCACCACTTCGCACTGCGCCGCCATCAGGGTTTCGCGGTCGAACGGAATTTCCATGCGATAGATGTGCGCCGAGTTAAACAGGCGGTCGGTGTGCTCTTTGAGGCGGAAAATCGCCGGCCCGCGATCGGTGGCATAGGCGCGCAAACCTTCAAACACGGCCAGACCGTAGTGCAGGGAATGGGTCAGCACGTGGGTGGTCGCTTCACGCCACGGCACCAGTTGGCCGTCTTTCCAGATAAAGCCGTCGCGGTCAGAAATCGACATGGGAATTCTCCTGAGCAAAAAAAGACACAGCCGACGATTTTAGCGCAGCGCAGCAAAAAACGCGCGCACCGCGTTCGCATCGCCCCGGTTTCAGACGCGCGCCCTGCCCCGCGCCCACATCGCACGCGCGCGCACGTAGAGCTTTTCGCCCATGTGCGCCAGCGCCCCGGCACGATGCCGCCGCCGCCAGGCGTGCCGCCCCCACAAGGCTTCGCCCGCGCCCGTACCCGTGCCCGCATCCGGCTGCGCGCCAATCAGCCGTTCCAGCACGGCAAAAAGATGCTCGTGCTGCAACACGCGGCAACGCGCCGCTTCGATGGCGTCTTGCCGCTTTTCCCATTGCTGGCTGGCGATGGCTTCGCGGATGATGTCGACGGCCTGGCGCGGGCGGTAGAGGTCGATGGCAATGAAACTGTCCGCCGGGAAATAGTCCGCCGCGTTCGGCGCGCCGGCGTAAAACGGCAAACAGCGCCCGAGGAAGGCATCGGTGAGCTTTTCGGTGATGTGATGCGGCGCAATGTGGTTTTCTACCGCCAGGTGATAGCGAAACGGTGCCAGCGCCTCGCGTTTGTCGCCCAACGGCTGCCAGCCGCGCCCGTACACGGCCATTTCGGGCAGCGCGCGGCGCAGTGCTTCGATGAACGCAAAACGGCGCGCGTGCTGCGTGTGCCACTGGCATTTTTGCGAATGCACCACAGAAAGGGTTTCGCGTTTTTCCGCCCAATCGGGGCCAGCCTGCATCTGCGCGTAATCCAGACAGGCATCGGGCGCGCTGCCGTAAAACCAGTGATTCGCCGCCTGCTGCCAGTGATGGTGCGGATGCGGCAGCGCCCAGCGCGGCTGGCTGGTGAGCACGTGACCAAACTGCGCGGCAAAGGCGCGCCCGTAACATTTGATGGATTCCGGCTCGGTCGTGACCAGCACCGTGCGCGCACGCGGGCAGGCGAGCAGTTCGCAAGCATCGTCGCGCGCGCCGCCTGCCGTCGGCGGTACATCGTCATAGACCACCAGCCAGTCGTAATCGCGCGCCTCGCGGGCAAAGACAAAACGGCACGCGCCCCACACGCAGGCTTCGTCCGGAAAATAGCGCTGCCACTCCGCAAGCGGGCGGCTACTGAGCAGTTTGACCGTAATCATGCCGTGACCCAGCGCCCGCGCACGCACCCATCAATCGCGGTCCGGAAAGCGCATCAGCAGCGCCTGCGCAATGCGCTGCGCTTCTTGCAGCGGGAAAGCCGGCTGCGGCAATTTGTGCGCCTTGCGCCAGCGCGCAAAGGTGGTCGCCAGCCCGACTTCGGTCGCCAGCTCTTGCGCGCGCAGCGCACGCTTGCGCCCGCGCCGGCGCATCGGCACGGAAAGCACGCCCACCGCCGCACCAGCGGTGGCCGCCTCGTAGAGCATGGAGACGCTGTCTGCCGTCACCCACACCGTGGCGGTCGTCGCCAAGGTATCGACCAGCCAGCCCTTGGGCGCTTGATCAACCGGCATCGCTTCCAGCCCGCCGCTGGCCCAGGTTTTCGCCGCCGCGCACACCGTGCTCAACGCCTGCGGCGGCGTGCGGCGCGAATCGGCGATGGTGAAATGCAAATTCGGCGTGCGGCGCACGATCTCACACACCTGTGCCGTCACCGCTGCCGTATCCCAGCCATGATGACGCGAAGGGCCGCCGAGCAAAATCAACACCTTGCCCGGTTTGCGCGAACTGGGTGCCCGCACGGCATTGGCCACGCCCAGCGTGGGCAGCACATTGGGGCGCGTGGGCGGTTCATCGTGTTGCGGCACACAGCACAGGTCAAACCAGCTATACGGCAGCGACGGGCGCATCAACACCACCAGACGCCCACCTGCCGCGCGCCGCGCCGCCACGCCCGCCCAGTGCGTGCGCTGCCCCGCCACCAGAATCCAGTTCGGCGCAGGTTTGCCTTCCCCCGGCGGGAAGCGGTGCAGCAAACACCACAGCATCGCGCGCAGGCGGGAAGTTGGCGCCGGCAGCCATTCACAGCGCACGCCCGCCAGTTCGCGCAGCCAGTTGGCTACGCCCGCCAATTGATTGCGGTGACCAGGGCGATCGTCGGCCACCAACCAAAGTACGGGCGCCGCGTCCGGGTTTTGCGTTTTCAACGATTCATCCATCGCAGCGACACACCCCATTTATGTACGTCTACGCGCGAACACGCGCCACATTCAAAATCCAGCGAAAGCCAATATTTTGACACAATCTCGAGTTGTGTGCCGAGCCATGCACGCAATGGCCCGCCATGCGCTACGACAACGATGTTTTCTGCCCCACTGGTGTGTACTTCTTGCCACCACGCCATCACCCGCGCCGCCATTTGCGCCAATGATTCACCGCCGGGGGCGCAAAAATGCAACGGGTCAGCTTGCCAATCTGCCCAAGCCGCCGCGCCAATGTCGTCGTAATGACGCATTTCCCAGTCGCCAAAATCCATTTCCTGCAAACGCGCGTCCGCCACCGGCTCGCCCAGCGCGCACGCCAGCCGCCACGCCCGCTGCAAGGGGCTGGCGTAGAGCGCAAAGCGCTCCGGCAACAATGGGCGCAGCCGCGCCGCCACCGTCTGCGCATCTTCCGCCAGCGCCACATCCGTGCGCCCGTAACACACGCCCGGCGCCACCTGCGGGCGCGGATGCCGAATCAGATACACCTGCTGCATTTCACGCCCCCGCCGCCAGCACCAGCAACAGCGCCAACTCCGCCACTTGCTGCGCGGCACCGAGCGCGTCACCCGTATACCCGCCCAGACGCGCACGCAACACACGCCGCCACACCGCATACAGCAGCGCCAACACCGCCAGCGCCACCAGCGCCCGCCACGGCCACGCCAGCGCTGCCAGCAATAACCAGAACAGAGCACCCGCCGCCAGCGCACAGCCGCCATCGCTACGGCGCAGCGAGCGCGCCACAGCCGTCACTTTCCCCGTCTGTCCCGCCCGCGCATAGGGCAGCGCCAGCATCAGCGCTGCCGCCAAGGCGCGCGAAATTCCTTGCACCGCCCACCACAGCGCCGCTGCCCACAGCGCGCCCTGCCCCAACAACTGCGCCAGCGCCGCCGCTTTCAGCAACAGCGTCAGCACCAAAGCCAGCGCGCCAAAACTGCCCAGCCGCGAATCGCGCATGATTTCCAGCCGGGAAGCGGCATCCCGCCCGCCGCCCAGACCGTCAAAGGTATCCGCCAGCCCGTCTTCGTGCAGCGCACCGGTCAGCCACGCCAGCGCCGCCAGCGCCAGCGCCGCCGCAATCCACGGCGACCAGCACTGTGCCGCCACCACCAGCAACGCCGCCGCCGGCAAGGCCGCCAGCGCACCAGCAAGCGGAAAATAGCGAATCGCCCGCTCTGGCGGCACTTCGCCCAGCGCCAGCGCGCGCGGCGCGGGCAGGCGCGTGAAATACACCACCGCCAGCCAGAACAAGCGCCACTCGTCGCGCAGCATCGTTTTTCCCTTGCGCAATCCTGTGCCTGCGGGGAGCGTTCAGGCAGACCCGGCGGGCGCCGGGGCGCTGGTTTGCACATCCGTCAGCACCAGCAAACTCGCCGTCTCAAAGCCGAAACGCCCCGCCACCAGCGCATCGGGAAAGGCCTCGCAGCGCGCGTTGTAGCGCATCACCACGTCGTTAAACGCCTGCTGCGCGGCGCGGATTGCCTCGTCCGTGCTCGCCAGATTTTGGCGCAACTGCGCTGCCTGCTCGTCCGCCTGCCACTGCGGTGCGCTTTGCAGCCGCGCAAACAACTGCGCCAGCGCCCCTTGCAGCAAATGCTCTGCGCCCGCCAGAAAAGCCAGTGCGCCGCTGTTGGCGGGGTCCATCGCCACCGTGCGCGCCGCCGTCTGCGCCTGCGTGCGCGCGGAAAGCACGTTTTCCGGCAATTCCTGTTCCTGCGCCAGATGCTGCCGCGCCGCCTCCACAATCTTGGCAACCAGACCGTAACGGTGCTGCAAGTGCAGGTCGACCAGCGCATAAGCGTGCTGGGATTGCTTGCGCAGCGAAACGAGGCGCCTATAAATCAGCAGGCCATAGCCCAGCAGCGCGAGGACAAAAACAAGCAGAAGAATGCTTTCCGTGGTCAGCATGGACGGGTGCTCCTCTCAAGCGGCGCGGCGCGTGCGAATCAAATAATTCACGTCGGTATCGGACGAGAGCGCATAGATGCGCGTCAGCGGGTTGTAGGTCAGACCAATGATTTCTTCCACCTGCAAACCGGCATCGCGGCAAAAACGCGCCAGCTCCGAGGGTTTGAGAAAACGCGAATACTCGTGCGTGCCGCGCGGCAGCAGCTTCAGGATGCGCTCGGCGCCCACAATGGCAAACAGCCATGCCTTGCGGTTGCGGTTCAGCGTGGAAAAAAACACCTGCCCGCCGGGCTTGACCAGCGTTGCTGCCGAACGCACGATGCTGGCGGGATCGGGCACGTGTTCGAGCATTTCCATGCAGGTGACCACGTCGTAACCAGCAGGGTGCGCCGCCGCGTGCTCTTCCGCGCTGATTTGCTGGTAAGAAACCTCGCGCCCCGTCTCCAGCAAATGCAGACGGGCGACCGTCAGCGCCTCTTCGGACAGGTCAATGCCGGTGACGCAAGCGCCGCGCGCCGCCATGCTCTCCGCCAAAATGCCGCCGCCGCAACCAATATCCAGCACATTCTTGCCAGCAATCTGCGCATAGCGGTCAATCCAGTCCAGACGCAGCGGATTGATGCGGTGCAGCGGCGCAAATTCGGAGGTTTCATCCCACCAGTGATGCGCCAGTTCGCTGAATTTCTGGATTTCCGCAAAATCGACGTTGGTGTTGTGTTCGCTCATGGCAGACGGGCAACGGAAAAGTTCTGTAAAGCGCGCATTCTAACGTTCACTGCCCGCTTCACCCGTTTTTCGCATTGCCCCCGCCGCGCGCCCCCCGTGAACGGCAAAAAAAAGCCCTGCGCGAGGCAGGGCTTTTGCGTTTTTGCGAAAGTGATGCTTATTGACCTTTGGTGGTACCGATCACTTCGATTTCGACGCGACGATCCGGTTGCAGGCAGGAGATCAGAGCCTTGCGGTTCTTGATGCCGTTGCACTTGTCGCCAGTGACAGGCTGGGTTTTGCCCTTGCCTTCGGTGTAGATCGCTTGGCTGGGAACGCCTTTGTTCGCCAGATAGGTCTTGACGGCGGCAGCGCGACGCTCGGACAGACGCTGGTTGTAGGCAGCCGAACCGATGCGGTCGGTGTGACCAACAGCCAGAATCACTTCCAGATTGATTTGATCCAGCTTGGTCGCCAGCTCGTCGAGCATTTGTTTGCCGGTGGGCTTCAGGACAGCC
Organism: Rhodocyclaceae bacterium; assembly: GCA_017553285.1. Lineage (GTDB taxonomy): Bacteria > Pseudomonadota > Gammaproteobacteria > Burkholderiales > Rhodocyclaceae > JAFZMK01. The sequence goes on along the minus strand of JAFZMK010000085.1, from coordinate 32,632 downwards.
TTGTCGAAGTCGAACAGGGCGTCAGCAGAGAGCTTGATCTTCTGGGCAACTGCCGGGGGCGCAGCAGGCGTCTCGGCAGCAGGCGGCGCGCACTTGGCGGCTTCAATCACGTCGCCGTCGCAGGCGCAGCCGACCGGCAGATCATTGTCCGCCAGCGCTTGCTCGGCGGCAGCCGGCGTCCAGTAGCCCGTGCGCCAGCACAGACCAAAGTCGCTGCGGGCAACCACGTTGCGGGCATCGATGACATAGGGAATTTCGCCGGCAGGATTGACGACGATATCGGTCACGGCGTCAGCAGCCTGAACGGCGGAAGCAGACAGGCCAGCCGCGGCAAAAGCCAGCAGCATCAGGTGTTTCTTGGTGTGTTTGATCATATTTTCCTCGTCGTAGGGAAGTTCCAAAAGTTGAAACGAAACCGCTGGACCTGAAGCTTTGCAGCTAGGAAAGTCCGCTTGGTGAAACCTTCGCACGATTAGCCTGGCAATGCCAAACATGTCCGCGCTTTATGCACCGGATTATCCCGCATTTTGTTGCCGCTTTGCAACAGGCACGCAACAACGGCACCCAAAGCGCGAAAACGCCCCCTTTGTGATGCGTTTGCAAAGTTTGCGCTCGCGCACGCTCAATCTTGGGGCAGTTCGCCGGTCCGTGGTATTCTCACACAGTTTTTCCGTTTGTTTCCTGAAGTCATGAGTTCTCCCTTCGCCCGCGAAACCCTGCCCGTCAGTCTGGAAGACGAGATGCGCCATTCTTACCTGGATTACGCAATGAGCGTAATCGTCGGACGGGCGCTGCCAGATGCACGCGATGGTCTGAAGCCGGTACACCGGCGCGTACTCTTCGGGATGCACGAACAGGGCAACGACTGGAACAAGCCCTTCAAGAAAAGTGCGCGCATCGTGGGCGACGTGATGGGGAAATATCACCCGCACGGCGACGCTTCCATCTACGACACCATCGTGCGCCTGGCGCAGCCGTTTTCGCTGCGCTACATGCTGGTCGACGGGCAAGGCAACTTCGGTTCGGTCGATGGCGACCCGCCGGCGGCGATGCGTTACACCGAAGTGCGCATGGCGCGCATCGGCCATCAGATGCTCGCCGACATCGACAAGGAAACCGTTGATTTTCAACCCAACTACGATGGTTCCGAGCAAGAGCCGGTAGTGCTGCCTTCGGTGATTCCGAATCTGCTGGTCAATGGTTCTTCCGGCATTGCCGTGGGCATGGCGACGAACATTCCGCCACACAACCTGAACGAAGTGGTCGATGCCTGCCTGCGCCTGCTGGAAGCGCCTGAGACGCCGCTGGAAGAATTGTTTGCCATCATCCAGGCACCGGATTTCCCCACTGGTGGTCTGATTTACGGTCTTTCCGGCGTGCGCGAAGGTTACCGCACCGGGCGCGGGCGCGTGGTGATGCGCGCGCGCACGCATATTGAAGACATTGCCAACAGCAACGGGCGCCAAGCCATTGTTGTGGATGAAATTCCCTACCAGGTCAACAAAAAATCGCTGCATGAGCGCATTGTCGAACTGGTGCGGGACAAAAAAATCGAAGGCATCAGCCATGTGCAGGACGAAAGCGACAAGTCCGGGATGCGGCTGGTCATTGAGCTGAAACAGGGCGAAGTGCCCGATGTCGTGCTCAACAATCTCTTCAAGCAAACGCAACTGCAAGACACCTTTGGCATGAACATGGTGGCGCTGGTCAATGGCAAGCCGCGCACGCTGGGGCTGAAGCAGTTGCTGGAATGCTTCCTGTCGCACCGCCGCGAAGTCGTCACCCGCCGCACCATCTATGAACTGCGCCGCGCGCGCGAACGCGGTCACGTGCTGGAAGGGCTGGCGGTGGCGTTGTCCAACGTCGATGAGGTCATCGCCCTGATCAAGGCCGCGCCCACGCCTGCCGAGGCGCGCGCGGCATTGCTGGCGCGGCTGTGGCGCTCGCCGCTGGTCGAAGAAATGCTCAACCGCGCGGCGGCGGACAGTTTCCGCCCCGAAGGCATCGCGCCCGAACTGGGGCTATCCGCGCAGGGCTATCGCCTGTCCGAAGCGCAGGCGCACGCGATTCTGGAATTGCGCCTGCAACGGCTCACCGGGCTGGAGCAGGACAAAATCCTCACCGAATACCGCGAAGTCATCGACCTCATCAGCGACTTGCTCGACATCCTCGCCCGTCCCGAACGGGTCACTGCCATTATTTCCGACGAGCTGCGCGCGGTGCGCCAGCAGTTTGGCGACCCGCGCCGTTCCGAGGTCGTCTTCGATACTGCCGACATCAACATCGAAGACCTGATTACGCCCGAAGACATGGTTGTCACCCTCTCGCACACGGGCTACTTCAAGCGCCAGCCGCTGGCCGATTACCGCGCCCAGCGCCGTGGCGGGCGCGGCAAGCAGGCCACCGGCATGAAGGATGACGATTTCATCGACCAGCTTTTCATCGCCAACACACACGACTGCATCCTGTGTTTCTCCAACCGTGGCCGCGTCTATTGGCTGAAAGTCTATGAAGTGCCCGAAGGCGCGCGCAACGCACGGGGCAAGCCGATCATCAACCTTTTCCCGTTGATCGAAGGCGAAAAAATCACCGCCGTGCTGCCGGTGCGCACGTTTGACGACAACCACTACGTCTTCATGGCCACGGCGCAAGGCACGGTGAAGAAAACCGCGCTGACCGCCTTTGCCAACCCGCGCAAGGCGGGCATCATCGCCGCACACCTGGATGACGATGACCACCTCATCGGTGTCGCCATCACCGACGGCAGTCACGACGTGATGCTCTTTTCCGACGCCGGCAAGGCGGTGCGCTTCCCCGAAAGCGACGTGCGCCCGATGGGGCGCAGCTCGCGCGGCGTGCGCGGCATGAACATTGAAGACGGGCAAAGCGTCATTGCCATGCTGGTGACACAGGATGACAGCGGCTCGGTGCTCACCGCCACCGAAAACGGCTACGGCAAACGCACGCCGGTGGCTGAATACACCCGCCACGGTCGTGGCACCAAGGGCATGATTGCCATCCAGACCAGCGAGCGCAATGGCCGCCTGGTCGCTGCCTGTCTGGTGGAAGAAAGCGCCGAAATCATGCTGATTTCCACCAGCGGCGTGCTGATTCGCACGCACGTGAGCGACATCCGCGAGATGGGTCGTTCCACGCAAGGCGTCACGCTCATCAATCTGGACGAAGGTGCGGTGCTCGCCGGCGTGGAACTGGTCGCCGAATCTGACGAATCCGACGAATCCGACGAAGACATTGCACCGCCCGACAACGCAGATTGATGCCCTTCCCTTCACACATGCGCACACCATGAACCGTGCTTTCAACTTCAGCGCCGGCCCCGCCGCGCTGCCCCTGCCCGTACTGGAAGCCGCTGCCGCCGGAATGACCGACTGGCAAGGCGCCGGATGCGGTGTGCTGGAAATGAGCCATCGTGGTGCGGCGTTCTCCCGCATCCTGGAAGAAGCCGAAGCCGACCTGCGCGCGCTCACGGGGCTGCCTGCGCAGTACAAAATCCTGTTTTTGCAGGGCGGGGCGACGCTGCAATTCTCGCAGCTTGTGATGAACCTGCTCGACGGCGGCAGTGCGGACTATCTCGTCACCGGCACCTGGTCGAAAAAAGCGTTCACCGAAGCCGCACGGCTGGCGCCGCAACTGGGCGGCAAGGTGCGGCTGGCGGGCGAAGCCGTCGGCGGCGTCGTGCCCCGCGAAGCCATGCAGCTTGACCCGCAGGCGCGCTACGTGCATCTGTGCAGCAATGAGACCATCCACGGCATTGAAGTGCTCGATGAGGCGCAACTGCCCGAGTGCGGCGATGTGCCGCTGGTGGCGGATATGTCTTCGCACATTCTTTCGCGCCCGATGGATTTTCGCCGTTACGCGCTGGTCTATGCCGGTGCGCAGAAAAACATCGGCCCTGCCGGGCTGACCATCGTGTTCATCCGCGAGGATCTGCTCGGGCGTGCCGCGCCCATCACGCCGCCGCTGCTCGATTACGCCACGCAAGCCGCGCACGGTTCCATGCTCAACACGCCGCCCACGTTTGCCATCCACATCGCCGCGCTGGTGCTGCGCTGGCTGCGCGAACAAGGCGGGCTGGAAGCCATCGCCGCGCAAAACGCGAAAAAGGCCGCACAACTCTACGAGACCATCGACACCAGCGGCGGTTTTTACCGCAACACGGTCGATGCCGCCTGCCGTTCGCGCATGAACGTGCCGTTTTTCCTGCATGATGCCGGGCTGGAAACCGAATTTCTCGCCGGCGCAGCCGAGCGCGGTCTGCAACAGCTCAAGGGGCACAAGAGCGTGGGCGGGCTGCGCGCCTCGCTCTACAACGCCGTGCCGCTGGCAGCCGTCACCGCACTGTGCGAGTACATGCAAGACTTCGCCCGCCGCAAAGGCTAACCCGTTTTCTTTTTGCCATCGTTCCTTTTCGCCATGACCCCCGAAGAAGAACTCCTTCAGCTTCGTACCGAAATTGACCTGCTGGACGGTGAAATCCTCAAACACCTCGCGGCGCGCGCGCGTGCTGCCAGCCGCATTGGCGAACTCAAGGCCGGTCAGCATCTGTACCGGCCCGAGCGCGAAGCGCAGGTGTTGCGCAGTCTCACCACCCGCAATCCCGGCCCGCTGCCCACGTCCGCCGTCACCCACATTTTTCGCGAAATCATGTCCGCCTGTCTGGCGCTGGAACGCCCGCTGCGCATCGCCTATCTGGGGCCGGCGGGCACCTATTCCGAAAGCGCCGCCATGCAGCATTTTGGCGCTGCCCCCACCTTTTTGCCGCAGCCCAGCATCCGCGAAGTGTTCCGCTCGGTAGAAGCGGGCACGGTCGATTACGGCGTGGTGCCGGTGGAAAACTCCACCGAAGGCGCGGTGGGCGTCACGCTGGATTTGCTGCTGGAAACACCGCTGAAAATCTGCGGCGAGACCTGCTTGCGCATCCATCACCAACTGCTCTCGCGCGCAGACAGCATGGACAAGCTCACCTGCATCTATTCGCACGCGCAATCGCTGGCGCAATGTTCGCAATGGCTGGCCAACCACCTGCCCGCATTGGCGCGCACGCCAGTCGCCAGCAACGCCGAAGCCGCCCGTCTCGCCGCCGAAAATCCCACCGCCTGCGCCATCGCCGGGGAAGCCAGCGCCCGTCTCTACGAACTCAACACGCTGGCTGCCAATATCGAAGACGACACCAACAACACCACCCGTTTTCTGGTTATCGGTCCGCACGATTCCGCCGCCTCCGGGCACGACAAAACCTCGCTGGTGTGCTCCACACCGCACCGCCCCGGCTCGGTGCACAAGTTGCTGGAACCGCTCGCCCGCTTTGGCGTCAACATGTCCAAGTTCCAGTCCCGTCCCGCCAAGGGCGCGCAGTGGGAATACGTCTTTTACATCGACGTGGAAGGTCACCATTCCGACACCGCCATCCGCCGCGCGCTGGCCACCCTGAACGAACGTTCCGTGTACGTCAAGGTGCTCGGCTCCTACCCCATCCCGCCCATGTAAGCCCAAAGGAGCCGCAGCATGTCCATTGCCGAGCACGCGCCTGCCCACATCCGCGCCATTTCGCCCTATCAGCCCGGGCGCCCGATTGAAGAAGTCGCCCGCGAACAGGGCTTGTCGCCGGATGCCATCATCAAACTCGCCTCCAACGAAAACCCGCTGGGCATGAGTGAAGCCGCGCGCGAAGCCATTTTTCGCACCGTCACCGACAGCACCCGCTATCCCGACGGCAACGGTTTTGCGCTGAAAACCGCACTATGCAGACGCTATGGCGTGCAGATGGAAAACCTCATTCTGGGCAACGGCTCGAACGACCTGCTGGAAATCGCCGCCGATGCCTTCCTCACCCCCGGCGCGGCGACGGTCTATTCGCAGTATTCCTTCGCCGTCTATGCGCTGGCAACGCAGGCTGCGGGTGCGACCGGCATCGTCGTCCCCGCGCAGAACTACGGGCACGACCTGGACGCCATGCTGGCCGCCATTGATGCCAACACGCGCATCGTCTTCCTCGCCAACCCGAACAACCCCACCGGCACGTTTTTGCCCGGCGCAGCGCTGGAACAATTCATCGAGTGCGTACCGCGCGACGTGCTGGTCATTCTGGACGAGGCCTACACCGAATACCTCGCCGACGAACAACGCTATGACAGCATCGGCTGGCTTGCCCGTTTTGAGCACCTGCTGGTGCTGCGCACCTTCTCCAAAGCCTACGGGCTGGCGGGGCTGCGCGTGGGCTACGGCATCGGCGCGCCCGCCGTCATTGATCTGATGAACCGCGTGCGTCAGCCCTTCAACGTTTCCACCATCGCGCTGGCCGCTGCCGAAGCCGCGCTGGGCGATACCGCCTTTCTGCGCGCCAGCGCCGAACTCAACCGCCGTGGCATGGCGCAATACACGCAAGCGTTTGCGCGCCTCGGGCTGCGCTGGCTGCCGTCTTGCGGCAATTTCCTCACCGTGGAAGTGGGCGACGCTGCCGCCGTCAATGCCGCGCTGCTGCGCCAAGGCATCATCGTGCGTCCGATTGCCAACTACGGTCTGCCCGAATGGTTGCGCATCAGCATCGGCACCGAGGCGGAAAACGCCGCCTGCATCGCCGCGCTGGAACGCGCCCTGCACCGCTGAGTTTTCCGTTTTTTACCTGTTTTTCCGCATCATGAAAGCCTTCAAAAAAATCGTCATTTGCGGCGTTGGTCTGATTGGCGGCTCGTTCGCCCTGGCGCTGCGCCGGGGCGCGCTTGCCGAACAAATCGTCGGCATGGGTCGCAGCCGTGAAACCCTGGAACGCGCCATGGCGCTGGGCATCATCGACGAAGCGCCCGAGAGCTGGCCGCAGGCGCTGGAAGGCGCCAGCCTCGTGCTGATTGCCTGCCCGGTGGCGCAAACCGGCGCGGTGCTGGAACAAATCGCGCCGCATCTGGCGCCTACCACCATCGTCACCGATGCCGGCAGCACCAAGGGCGACGTCGTCGAAGCCATCTACCGCCACCTGCCGCATCACCTCACCCACGTCATCCCCGGTCACCCCATCGCCGGCACCGAACACAGCGGCCCGGATGCCGCCCACGCCCATCTTTTTGACGGGCGGCGCGTCGTGCTCACGCCGCTGCCCGAAAACAGCACCGCCTCGGCGCGTCTGGTCAGCGACTTGTGGAGCGCCTGCGGTGCCAGCGTGGTGGAAATGCACCCGCAGGACCACGACCGCATTTTTGCCGCCGTCAGCCACCTGCCCCACCTGCTCGCCTACGGGCTGGTGCACGACATTGCCAAACGCGCCAACGCCGAACAGCTTTTCGCCTTCGCCGCCGGTGGTTTTCGCGATTTCACCCGCATTGCCGGCAGCCACCCCGAAATGTGGCGCGACATCTGCATCACCAACCGCCAGCCGCTGCTGGCGGAACTGGACCAATACCTCAGCGAGCTGGCCTATCTGCGCTCGCTGCTGCTCGCCGGCAAAAGCGATTTGCTCAGCCAGCACTTTGCCACCGCCCGCGAAGCGCGCAACAACTGGATTGCCCAGATTGAACAGTCCGAACAGGCGCAACCCGCCGCCGGAGACACCCCGGCATGAGCGCCTCGCCCGATTTGCTGCTGCCGCCGCTGCTAGGCGTGGAAGGCCGCGTGCGCCTGCCCGGTTCCAAGAGCATTTCCAACCGCGTGCTGCTGCTGGCCGCACTCAGCGAAGGCACCACCCGCATCGAAAACTGTCTGGCTTCCGACGACACCGCGCGCATGATGGAGGCGCTCACCGCGCTGGGCATCGACTGCCGCACGCAGAGCGCGCAGGGCGATGAAGCGCCCGCCATCGTCATTACCGGCTGCGGCGGCGTCTTGCCGGTGCGTGAAGCCGACCTCTTTCTGGGCAACGCCGGCACCGCGTTTCGCCCGCTCACCGCCGTGCTGGCGCTCGCCGGTGGTCACTACCACCTGCACGGCACCGCGCGGATGCACGAGCGCCCGATTGGCGACCTGCTGGACGCGCTGCGCAGCCTCGGCGCGCAGATCACCTGCACCGGCAACGAAGGCTATCCGCCACTTGCCATCGCCCCGCATGAAGACAATGGTGCGGCGCAGGTGCGCGTGCGCGGCACGGTCTCCAGCCAGTTCGTCAGCGCCTTGCTCATGGCGCTGCCCCTGCTGCGCCGCCCCGTCACGCTGGTGCTGGAAGGCGAGACCATTTCGCGCCCCTACATTGCGCTCACCCTCGCGCTTGCCCGCCGTTTCGGCATGGAAATCGAAGAAGTCGACGCCAACACCTTCCGCCTGCCCGGCACGCACGGCTATCGCAGCCCGGGCACGCTGCATGTCGAAGGCGATGCCTCGTCCGCCTCGTACTTTCTCGCCGCCGGTGCCATTGGCGGCGGCACGGTGCGTGTCGACGGCGTCGGTGCCGAGAGCATTCAGGGCGACGTGCGTTTTGCCGACGCACTCGCCACCATGGGCGCGCGCATCGAAATTCACCCGCGCCACATGCTCGCCCGCCCGCCCGAAAATGGCCGCCTGCGCGCGTTTGATTTAGACCTCAACCACATCCCCGACGCAGCCATGACGCTGGCCGTCGCCGCCCTGTTTGCCGACGGCCCTTGCCGACTGCGCAACATCGCCAGTTGGCGCGTCAAGGAAACCGACCGGCTGGCCGCAATGCGCACCGAATTGCGCAAACTTGGCGCGCAGGTGCAAGAAGACGCCGACGCGCTCACCATCACCCCGCCCGCGCGGCTGCGCGCCGCCGCCATCGACACCTATGACGACCACCGCATGGCGATGTGTTTTTCGCTGGCAACCTTGGGCGGCGTCGACATCACCATCCGCGACCCGGCTTGCGTGAACAAAACCTTCCCCGAATATTTCACCGCCTTTGCCGCCATCAGCCGCCCGGTGCCGGTGATTGCCATTGACGGCCCCGCCGCTTCCGGCAAAGGCACGGTCGCCGCTGCGGTGGCAAAAGCGCTGGGCTACACGCATCTGGACAGCGGCGCGCTCTACCGGCTGGTCGCCCTTGCCGCCCAGCGCCAGCACATTGCCGCCGACGATGAAGAAGCGCTTGCGCGCATTGCCCGCGAACTGCCCGCCCGTTTTGAGCAAGGGCGGGTGTGGCTGGAAAACGACGATGTCACCGACGCCATCCGCGAAGAATGTATCTCGCAACTTGCCTCGCAAATCAGCGCGCATGGGCGCGTGCGCAGCGCGCTTTTCCAGCGCCAGCGCGACTTTCGCGCCGCCCCCGGGCTGGTCGCCGAAGGCCGCGACATGGGTTCGGTCATTTTTCCGGATGCCACGCACAAATTTTTCCTCACCGCCAGCGTCGAAGCACGCGCCCAGCGGCGCACCCGGCAAGCGCAAGCCATGGGTTTTCATGCTAATATTGATAGTCTTCGGCGGGAAATCGCCGCGCGGGATGCACAAGATGCCGCCCGCGCACACGCCCCGCTGAAGCACTGGCCCGACGCACAACTGGTCGATACCACCGAAATGGACATCGACACCGCCGTGCGAACCGTTCTCCAGTCCATCCAGGCGGCGCCCGTCTGACCTGTCGCAAGGCAAGTCAGTCCGCGTCATTTTTTCACTTCAACTCACCCAAGCGGCGCGCCCGCGCGCTTTTTGCCTGCGGCACGCCAAGGATCAACCCTTTCCCATGACCACCCAAACCACTCCCGCAAAAGAAAGTTTCGCCGACCTTCTCAACGAAAGTTTTGCGCTGCAAATGCGCGCTGGCGAAGTCATCACCGCCGAAGTTGTCGCCATTCACCACAATTTCGTCGTCGTCAATGCCGCGCTGAAATCCGAAAGTTACATTCCCATCGACGAATTCCGCAACGACCGTGGCGAACTCGAAGTCGCCGTCGGTGACTTCGTCGAAGTTGCCGTCGAAAGCCTGGAAAACGGCTATGGCGACACCATCCTGTCGCGCGACAAGGCCAAGCGCATCTCGGCCTGGAACGATCTGGAAAAAGCGCTCAACGAAGCCAGCATTGTTTCCGGCTACGTTTCCGGTCGCGTCAAGGGCGGCCTGACCGTCATGATCAACGGCATCCGCGCCTTCCTGCCCGGCTCGCTCGTCGACATGCGTCCGGTCAAGGACACCACGCCCTACGAAGACAAGGAATTTGAATTCAAGGTCATCAAGCTCGACCGCAAGCGCAACAACGTCGTCGTCTCGCGCCGCGCGGTGCTCGAAGAGACCACCGGCGAAGAGCGCGACAAGCTGCTGGAGAGCCTGCAAGAAGGGCTGATTGTCAAAGGTGTGGTCAAAAACATCACCGACTACGGTGCCTTCGTCGATCTGGGCGGCATCGATGGTCTGCTGCACATCACCGATCTGGCATGGCGTCGCGTGCGTCACCCCTCGGAAGTCATTTCCGTGGGCGACGAAATCGAAGCCAAAGTGCTCAAGTTCGACCAGGAACGCCAGCGCGTCTCGCTGGGTCTGAAACAGCTTGGCGAAGACCCGTGGGTGGGCATTTCCCGCCGCTACCCGCAAGGCACCCGCCTCTTCGGCCACGTCACCAACATCACCGATTACGGTGCCTTTGTGGAAGTGGAACAAGGCATTGAAGGGCTGGTGCACGTGTCCGAAATGGACTGGACGAACAAAAACATCCATCCGTCCAAAGTGGTGCAACTGAACGACGAAGTCGAGGTCATGATTCTCGAAATCGACGAAGAGCGCCGCCGCATCTCGCTGGGCATGAAGCAGTGCCGTTCCAACCCGTGGGACGACTTTGCCATGAACCACAAAAAAGGCGACAAGGTTCGCGGTCTCATCAAGTCGATCACCGACTTTGGCGTGTTCATCGGTCTGGATGGCGGCATCGACGGTCTGGTGCACCTGTCCGACCTTTCCTGGAACGAGCCGGGCGAAGAAGCCGTGCGCAAGTTCAAGAAAGGCGACGAAGTCGAAGCCGTGGTGCTGGGCATCGATGTCGAGCGCGAACGCATCTCGCTGGGCGTCAAACAGCTCGATGGCGACCCCTTCACCAACTACATCGCCACGCACGAGAAAAACAGCGTGGTCACCGGCACGGTGAAGAGCGTGGATGCCAAAGGCGCGGTCATCGCGTTGAGCGACGAAATCGAAGGCTATCTGCGTGCCTCCGAAGCTGCCGCGCAGCGTGTCGAAGACCTCACCACCGTGCTCAAGGAAGGCGACAGCGTCGAGGCGATGATTGTCAATGTCGATCGCAAATCGCGCTCCATCAACCTTTCCATCCGCGCCAAGGATCAGGCCGAGCAAACCGAAGCCCTAAACCGCCTGTCTGCCGACAGCGCCGGTGCCAGTGGTACCACCAACCTGGGCGCGCTGCTGAAAGCCAAGCTCGAAGAGCAAAAGCAGTAAGCCACACAAGAGGTTCGATAGCGTATGACCCGTTCGGAACTCATCTTACGGCTGGCAGCGCGCTTTCCGCATCTTGGGATGCGCGATACCGAGCTGGCGGTGAAAACCATGCTGGACACGATGGCGCAAGCCATCGTGGAAGGCCAGCGCATTGAAATTCGCGGCTTTGGCAGCTTTGCCCTCAACTACCGCCCTGCCCGCATCGGGCGCAATCCCAAGACGGGCGAGCGTGTAGAGGTGCCTGCCAAACACGTGCCGCATTTCAAGGCCGGCAAGGAATTGCGCGAGCGCGTAAATCAATCCGCCAAAAAATAGCCTTCTGCCACATCCCCACAGCGCAAAACGCGAAACCGCCCGCAGGCTGGTTTCGCGTTTTTCTTTTGGCGCTCCTGCGCGCCGTGGCGGGCGCAGGCTAGGCAAAGCACGGCAATTATGGAAGAATCGCGCCATTGTTTATTTTCAGGATTGAACATGCTCGACCGTGAAGGCTATCGGCCTAACGTCGGCATCATTCTGGTCAACGCGCGCAATGAGGTCTTCTGGGGCAAACGTATCCGAGAGCATTCGTGGCAGTTTCCGCAAGGTGGCATCAAGTACGGGGAATCCCCGCGTGATGCCATGTATCGTGAGCTGAACGAAGAAATCGGCTTGCAGCCCGAGCACGTCAAGATTCTCGGTCGCACGCGAAGCTGGCTGCGTTACAACGTCCCCCGCCACTGGATTAAACGCGAGTGGCGCAGCACCTACCGAGGGCAGAAACAAATCTGGTTTTTGCTGCGTCTGGTGGGGCGCGACACGGATATTTCCCTGCGCGCCAGCACGCACCCGGAATTTGATGCCTGGCGTTGGTGCCAGTATTGGGTGCCGCTGGATGCGGTGATTGAATTCAAGCGTGACGTTTATCAACTCGCCCTGCACGAGTTGTCGCAACGGCTTTTGCGCCGCAAGGTGCCGCGTATGCCCGACGCTTACGGGCTGCTGAACACGCCGGAAGGGCTGGCCATGTTGCAGCAGCGGCAAGCGCAAATGACGGCGTTCCCGACCTTTGCCGCGCCGCCGGCACAAACGCCCGCATCGGCGTGCGAGCAGCTTGCTTCTGCCGACTGACAAACCGCGCACACGCCGACCAACAAAAACGGTGGCTGCCATTGCTGGCAAGCCACCGTTTTCTTTTGCGGCGGGTCGATGCCTTGCGCGCGCCTTATTCTTCCAGCAGGCTGCGCAGCATCCAGGCGGTTTTTTCGTGCTGCTGCATCCGCTGGGTGAGCAAATCGGCGGTCGGCTCATCGTTGGCTTTGTCCGCCAGCGGGAAAATGCTGCGCGCGGTTTTCACCACGGTCTCCTGCCCCAGCACGAGGTGGCGAATCATCTCTTCGGCACTCAGCCCGGCGGGCGGCTCCTTGAGTGAGGCCAGCTTGGTAAATTCGCTGTAGGTGCCCGGCGCGGGCGCACCCAGCGCACGGATGCGTTCGGCAATCAGGTCGACGGCCAGCGCCAGTTCGTTGTACTGCGTCTCGAACATCAAATGCAGCGTGTTGAACATCGGGCCGGTGACGTTCCAGTGAAAATTGTGCGTGGTCAGATACAGCGTGTAGCTGTCGGCGAGCAGGCGGGAGAGTCCGGTGGCGATGGCTTTGCGGTCTTTCTGGCTGATGCCGATGTCGATTTTCATGATGCGTTCCTCCGTTTTGTGCTCCGTGTGGAGACGGGTCTGGTGTCACCCCGCCGCAAGCGTGGCGGGACGTGCAAATCATGATAGAGCCGCCCTCCGGGGCGCGTCCAGTTGGAAAAGACTATGCGTGCGATTGCTGCGGCGGCTTGGTGCCCACAAACTGCACGCCGGGCAAATCGGTGTCGAAAATGGCTTCGCGCAGCACGTCGATGGCACCGCCGCGCGGGTAGGTCACCCGCCATGCCAGCACGATACGCCGCGAGGGCGCTTCCCCGGCGAACGGGCGCACCGCCACCAGCGGGTTGTGTTCGGGCAGGTTGTCGGCAGCGGTGCTGGGCAGCACGGTAATGCCCAGCCCGGTGGCGACCATGTGGCGGATGGTCTCCAGCGAGCTGCCCTCGAAGGTGCGTTGCAGCGCGCTGTTGTTCTGCAACGGCGGGCAGGCTTGCAGCACCTGGTCGCGAAAGCAGTTGCCCACGCCCAGCAGCAGCATGTTTTCTTTCACCAGCGCCAGCGGGTCGATGGCTCTTTGTTTTGTCCATTCATGCCCGGCGGGCAGCAGCACGCGGAATGGTTCGTCATAGAGCGCCTGGGTGACGACGCCGGATTCTTCCAGCGGCAAGGACAAAATCAGCACGTCCAGATCACCTTGCTTGAGCGCGGCGACCAGATTGGTGGTGTAGTTTTCCTGAATAATCAGCGGCATTTCGGGCGCGCGCGCATGAACCAGCGGAATCAGCTTGGGCAGCAGATACGGACCAATGGTGTAGATGACGCCCACACGCAGCGGCCCCAGCAGCGGGTCGCGCCCGCTTTGCGCAAGCTCGGGAATGCGCGCGGCATCGGCCAGCACACGCGCGGCCTGTTCCACCACCAAGGCACCGGCAGTGGTGATGCGCACTTCGCTCGCGCCGCGTTCAAACAGCGACACGCCCAGTTCGTCTTCCAGTTTCTTGATGGCCACCGACAGCGTCGGCTGGCTGACGTGGCAGGCTTCGGCGGCGCGTCCGAAATGGCATTCACGGGCGAGCGCGACCAGATAGCGAAGGTCGGTCAAAGTCATGTAGAACAGCTCCTGAAAGACGCATACCGCGCGGGCGCGGCGGCGGTATTCTAAAACAACAATGCACAGCGCGCATTGTGCGCCTTGCGCGCGCGGCGGAAAAAACATGCAAGAAGCCGCCGATGCGATTACCATCAACATTCTTTTACGTTTTTTGCACAAACCGCCATGGGCATCATCACGCGCAACATTCTCACCGGTCTGATTACGGTCGTCCCGCTGCTGCTGACTTTCTACCTGCTGTACTGGGCGATTGCCGGCACCGAGCAATGGCTCAGCGAAATGCTCGCCTCGGTGCTGCCTGCCGGCACGCACCTGCCCCCGGGCGTAGGCGTGGTGCTGGCGCTGGGGGCGTGTTTCATCATCGGCATGTTGATGCACACCTACGTGGTGCAGGTGCTCTTCTCGCGCATTGACCGGCTGCTCCACCGCCTGCCGCTGGTCAAGCTGATTTACCCGGCGCTGCGCGACTTCATGGAATATTTTTCGCCGATGAAAAAGAAAACCTACCAGCAAGTCGTCTGCGTGCGTTTCGGGCAGGACGTGCAGGCCATCGGGCTGGTCACGCGCGACGACTTGCGCGCCATTGCCGCGCCCTTTGGCGGCGAAGGCAACGTGCTGGTGTATTTTCCGATGAGTTACATGGTCGGCGGCTATGCGCTTTCGGTGCCGCGTTCGCGTGTCGAGCCGCTGGACATGGGCATGGAAGAAGCCATGCGTTTCATGCTCACCGCCGGGCTGACGGGCATGACCGAGCCGTCCGCGCCCGAACCCATCCCGGCACCCCCGCCTGCCGCCGCGCCAGAAGGCGAAGCCAGCGGCGATGTGCCTGTTTCTGGAAGATAATTTCGGTTACAATAGCAGGTTCCTGCGGCACCCCACCCTAGCCCCATGCCGCCTTGCCTTCCAGAACGCAAACGCACTCAATGAGTCAACAACAAGCGCAAACGCCCCCTTCCTTCGAGTCGCGCAAGGCACTCACGCCGAATGCGCCCCTGCGCTGGAACCTGTGCTTTCTGGATGCCGTGCTGGAGACGCGCTTCATCACCCAGATGTTGCTGCAAGAGCGCACCAGCGCGCGCAACAACATCCTCGCCGTGCTGCTGGCGGTATTGCTGCTGAGCGTTGCCGATTTTTACATCATGCCCGCGCAGGCGGCGTGGACGGCGATATTCGTTCGCGTGCCGCTGTTTGTGTGTTGCGGCATCGGCTGGACGCGCGTGTGTTTTACGGGAAAAGTCACGCGCTGGACGCAACCGCTGCTCGCTGCCTTTTTGCTCGGTGCCAATCTGGCGCTGGTTTCGCCGCTGTGGGTAGGCTGGCTGCATCAGGTCTATGTGCCCTATCAAATCGTCTTGCTGGTGCTGCTGTTTTCGTGTTTTCTGGGCTGTTTGACCTGGCGCTATTGCACCCTCGCCACGCTGGGCACGGCGCTGGCGCTGGTGGCGATGGAATGGCGCTATCAGGGCGATGCGGACGTGCGCAACCTGCACCTTGCCTACATTCTGTGCACGACCTTCTTCAGCCTGTGCGCCCGTTATATCCGGGAAAAACAATCGCGCCAGTGGTTTCTCATCAGTCTGAATTTTTACGAACAAAGCCGGCACGACCCGCTCACCGGGCTGCCCAACCGCCGCGACCTGGATTTTTTCCTGCCGCGCATCCTGCGTCAGGCCGCGCGTGAGAAAGTCAGCCTCACTGCGGCGATGATTGATGTCGATTACTTCAAGGATTACAACGACCACTACGGGCACGCCGCCGGCGACATGGTGCTCACCCGCGTCGCCGAGGCCATTGCCAAACAGGCCGAGCATCCGCCCGATTTTGTCGCCCGCTATGGCGGCGAAGAATTTGCCGCCATCTGGTTCAATCCCACGCAGGATGCCTCCACGCTGGGCGAAGGGCTGCGCCGCGCCGTGCAGGCCACCAACATCGTGCACGAGCGCAGCGGTCACGGCACGGTCAGCATCAGCGTGGGCATTACCAGCCAGTATCCCACCGCCCGCACCACCCCTCCGGCGCTGCTGGCCAGTGCCGACCGCGCCCTCTATCGCGCCAAAAATGCCGGGCGTAACTGCGTGAAGGCCGACAACATCGCCAGCCTGCTCGCCCCGCTGGCAACCGACGAACAACCCGCCCCGGGCAGCGAAGCGGCGGGCGAAGGCGAACGCGAACGCCAAAACGAACCGTTCTTCAACCTGATTCCCGTCACCCGCGAAGACGCGCGCCGCTGGAGCCGCATCCGGGGGCTGCACGAATGGCACCGCCTCAGCCTGCTGGTGCTCGCCTGTGCCGTGACCAGCTTTTTCCTGCTGCTGGCGCATCATTTCTACCTGCCTGCTGCGCTGGCTTCCCTTGTCGTGCTGATGCAGCTTGCCATCGTGCTGCCCGCCAAGGCTGCCGCCTTCTTTTTGTGCTACCTGCCCTGGGCGCAGCGCAACACCCGCTATTGCGTGCCTGCCACCTTGCTGCTTTGCGGCGGTGCCTTCTGCTATGCCTTCTACAGCGCCTTTTCGCAGCATCTGGATTTTCCCCACGAGCGCGCGCCGTTTGAAATCATGCTGTTCATCGCCTTTGAGGCCTACATCATCGGCGGTCATTCCTGGAAGAGCGTCACCGTCACCGGCGTGACCTTATCCCTGCTGTGCATTGGCATCTGGGTGGCGTATACCGACATTGCCCCCCTCCAGCTCGTGTTGCCCTTCCTCATCCTCAACGCGCTGGGCGCGTTTGTCAGCTTCACGCACGACCGCTCCGATATTGACGCCTTCCTGAAGAGCGAAAAACTCGAAGTGCTCGCCCTGCAAGATGCGCTCACCGGGCTGGCGAACCGCCAGGGGCTGGAAAATTATTTCCGCACCCTGCTGCCGCTGCTCGATTCGTCCGAGCGCATTGTCGCCGTCGCCATGGTCGATATCGACCACTTCAAAGCCTATAACGACTACTACGGCCACGCCCAGGGCGATGCGGTGCTCACCGCCATCGGGCAGGAATTGTCCGAACAGCGCCTGCGCCCGTATGACTTTGCCGCCCGCTATGGCGGCGAAGAATTCCTGCTCATCTGGTACCACATCCGCGAAAAAGACGCCCGCGTGCTGGGCGAGCGCGTCTGTCAGGGCGTGCGCGAACTGAACATTCCGCACGAAAAAAGCCGCCACGGGCGGGTGACGGTGAGCATCGGCATCGCCCACGGCACCATCTCGGCGGACAACAGCATGAAAAATCTCGACCGCATGATTCGCCGCGCCGACACCGCCCTCTACCGCGCCAAGGCCACGGGGCGCAATCGTCTGGTGCTGCAAAGCGAATCGCTGCTGCCGCAAGGCTTGCAGGAACCGGGCGCGGACGCGCAGCCGGCGCAAAACGCCTGAAAGCGCGCGCTGCGCGCCACCTTCTTCACGCAATAGTTTCTTTTCCTGCCCAGAGCATGGAAAATGGCAGCTTCGTGCCTTGCCAGCGTGCGCGCATTCGCAAAATGTCCGAAGCCCAAGCCGATTCCTCTTCGCCCGTATTCGCTGCCGCCAGCCCGGTGCCGCAGCCCGAGGCATTCTGGTCGCTGCGCTTCAAGGATGATGACCTTGAGGAGCGCTTTCTCGCCCAGATGATGCTGCGCGACCGCGCCCTGTCGCGCAACATCGCCCTGGTCACGCTGGTTGCCGCCGTGGTGATGCACATCGCCGATTGCTACACCTTGCCCAGCAGCGCGGCGCACATCGCGCTGTTTTTGCGCCTGCCCGTGTTTCTCTTCTGCTGGGGGCTGTTCCTGTACGCCTGCTGCTGTCGCCGCACCGTCACCGCCCAACCGTGGCTGGTGCTGGTCAGCGGTCTGCTGTGCATCGCCTGTTTTTCCCTCAGTCTGTGTGTATCGTGGGAAAACGGCGTGCTGCGCCACTATCAGCCCATGCTCGCCATCCCGCTGTTTGCCGCGCTTGCCGGCTGCCTGCCGTGGCGGCTGGGCGCGCCGTATACGCTGCTGGCTGCCATCATGATTGGCGCGCCCGAATGGCACTACCAGCCCGATATTGCCCTGCGCAACCTGCACATCGGCTTTCTTGCCATGGCAACGGTCACCGGCATTTTTGGTGCCTTTGTCATCGAACGCCACTCGCGCCAGCACTTTCTGACCAACAACCGCTATCTGGAACAAAGCCGGCACGACGCGCTCACCGGTCTGCCCAACCGCCGCGTGCTCGACCAGCTCTTGCCGCAACTGCTGCAACAATGCGCGCGCGACGATGGCCGCATTGCCGTGGCGATGTTCGACGTTGACCACTTCAAGGCGTACAACGACCACTACGGGCACGCCGCCGGCGACGTGGTGCTCATTGCCATCGCCCAGGCCATCAGCCAGCAGGCGTGGCCGCGCCCGGATTTTGTCGCCCGCTATGGCGGCGAAGAGTTTGTCGCCGTCTGGCGTCACAACAGCGCGCAGGCGCTGCCGCTGGGCGAAGGGCTGCGGCAGGCGGTGGCGCGTCTGGGCTTGCCGCACGCGCACAGCCCGCAAGGGCAGATCAGCATCAGCATCGGTGCCATCGGGCTGGCACCCACGGCGCAAACCCGCACGGAAGACGTACTGGCCGCCGCCGACCACGCCCTCTACCGCGCCAAGGAAGCCGGGCGCAACTGCGTGGCAGACGGCAACATGGACGCCGTCGACTGGCCGTCACGCCCGGCGCGCCTGCGCAAAGGCGGCGAAGCGCAAACCAGCTTCGTCGACAACGCCGAACGGCTGCCGCGCGAAGAACGCGCCCGTTTCGCGCGCGAACGCGGTCTTTTCGAGCGCCACCAGCTTTTCAACGCCGGGGTGCTGTGTCTGCTGCTGAACCTGTTTACCGCGCTGGTCAGCCGTCTGAACCTTGCCGAACCGGTCTCGCGCCCCTTTGTGGCGCTGATTTTGAGCGTCATCGTCCCCTCGTTGCTGGTCTCGCTCTATCTGGCGCGGCAAGACTGGGCGCTGCGCCGTTCGCGCTATCTGCTGCCCTTCGTCATCTTCATTCCCGGCCTGTGTTACAGCTACGCCTTCTACTACGCGCTGTCGCGCGGCGGCTATGTGCCCTATGAAATCATCCTCATCAGTCTCTACCAGATTTACATCGTCGGCGGGCAATCCTGGATTGCGGCAGCGCTGGCGGGCTGGCTGCTCTCGGCGCTGAACGTTTTTCTCTACCTGCACTACGCCCCATCCTATTTCGATTCGCTCACCGGCACTGCCAGCGCCTTCATTCTGGTCAACGTGGTCGGCTCGCTGGTGGGGCGGGCGCAGGATTTGCGCGCGCTGGACAGTTTCAGCAAACAAGAGCGCCTGCAAACGCTGGCGCTGCACGACTCGCTCACCGGGCTGGCGAACCGCACCGCGCTGGAGCGCCACCTCAGCGCCCTGGCACCGGCGCTGGCGCGCGGCGAGCAAGCCTTTACCGTCGCCATGGTCGACATCGACTACTTCAAGGACTACAACGACTGCTACGGCCACGCGGCGGGCGATGCGGTGCTCGCCACCGTCGCCCACACCTTGCAGCAATACGTCACGCAAGACGACGCGCTGGCGGTGCGCTATGGCGGCGAAGAATTTTTGCTGCTGTGGCGCGCACATCCGGAAGACGACCTTGCCCGCCTGGGCGAGCGCCTGTGCGCCGCCATCCGCACACTGGGCATTCCCCACAGCCACAGCCACAACGGGCAACTGACCATCAGCATCGGGCTGGCGCGCACCCACGCGCCGCTGCCCAATCTTGCCGCTGTCGCCCAATTGATTACCCATGCCGACCGCGCCCTCTACCGCGCCAAGGCCGAAGGGCGCGACCGCGTCGCGCTGTGGGAAGTGGAAAACGTCACCGAAGCCCCGCGCCAACTCTGCTAGAATTTCACCAACACCGCCCCGTTCGTAATCCTGCATCAACGCATAATTTTCCAGACGCCAGGATGTTCAACCCCCCCCCCCCCGCAATGAGCACCGCGCCCACACCAGCAGCCTCCCCGCACAACGGCGCTGCTGCCCATCCGCCCCAGCAGCCCGACGCATCGCAACAGCGCTGTAACCTGCGCTTTTGCGACGCCGAACGCGAACAGCAATACCTGCTGCATATCGCCGAGCACGAACTCACCTTCAGCCGTGCCGCGCAAACTACCGCCCTGATTACCGCCTTCTTCCTGCTCTTCTCGGACCATCACCTGTTTGAAGAGGCGACCTTCCTCACTTTCGTGCCCGTCCTCTTGCTGTCTGCTGGCTGGGCGGTCTGGATGACGCTTACCTTTGCAGCGCGCTTTCGCGCGCGCCTGCCGCACGCCACCGCCCTGTTTTCCGCCGCCGCCGCCGCCGTGCTGTGTGCCAACCAGTGGGTTTGCGGCTATCACGGCGAACTGCACCCCTATCAGATGCTGTTGTTCGTGCCGCTGGTCTCGCCGTTTGTCGGCGGCATTCCGTGGCGTTTCGCCATTTTCCCCTGCCTGCTCTCCGCCATGCTGCTGCTCATCCCCGAATGGCTCTACCAGCCGGACGGCACCTTGCGCGCCCTGCACAGCATCTACATCCTGCTGGCGGCCATGAGCGCGCTGTTTTCCGGCTACGTCCATGAACGCATCAGCCGCCAGCACTTTCTGCTCAGCAACCTCTTTCTGGAACAAAGCCGGCACGACCCGCTCACCGGCCTGCCCAACCGCCGCGAACTCGATGCCCTGCTGCCGCGCCTGATTCGTCAGGCGCAGCGCGAACAGGCACCGCTGGCATTCGCCATCATCGATGTCGACCATTTCAAGAAATATAACGACCGCTACGGTCACGCCGCCGGCGATAGCGCGCTGAGCGCCGTCGCCCACGCCATCGCCCGCCAGTGCGCGCAACAGCCCAACTTCGTCGCCCGCTATGGCGGTGAAGAATTTGTCGCCGTCTGGTTCCGTCCCTACGCCGATGCGCAAACGCTGGGCGAAGGGCTGCGCCGCGCGGTGCAGGCCGCCAATATCGACCATGAACACAGCGAACACAACGGCAAACTCACCGTCAGCGTCGGCATCACCTGCTGTGTGCCCACGCCGCAAGACGATGCCGACAATCTGCTGCGCAGCACCGACGCTGCCCTCTATCAAGCCAAAACCAGCGGGCGCAACCGGGTTTGCCTGAGCGCGCACGCCAACGCCCAGGATGAAGCCGCCGAAACCGCCCCGGACATCCAGCCCGCCGCGCCCGTCACCTACTCCGTCGGCTTCCTTGCCGAGGCCGAAATCACCCGCGAAGACCGCGCGCGCTGGAACGCCCGGCGCGGCACGCTGGAGCGCCCCCAACTGCGCAGCATGATTGCCATCACCTTGCTGACCCACTTCGTGCTGATTTGCGCCAATTTCGCCCTGCCCGCCGCGCCCGCCAGCCAGTTGCAGGCTGCCGCGCAGGCGTTTTTCATCATCCCGCTGCTGTGCGTGGGCGCGGAATTTACGCGCTACGAATGGGCGCAGCGGCGCTCGCGCCGTCTCACGCCCCTGTTCATCTTTTTCTACGGCATGTCGCTGTGCCTGATTGCCTGGCGCGCCTTCCAGCAGCAGGTCGATATGCCCTACGAACTGCTCATCCTCACCGTCTTCCTGAACTACACGGTGGGCACCCAGCAGTGGCTCACCGCCTGCCTCAATAGCTGGCTGTTTACCCTCGTCTATCTCGCCATTCGCTTCTACTACCTGCCGGACGAAGAACTGATGTTCGCCCTGATGCCCTTCCTGCTCATCAACATCTGGGGCATCATCATCGGGCTGAAGCAAGACCGCCTGCGGCTGGATAGCTTCGTCAAGCAAGAAAAACTCAAAACCCTCGCCCTGCAAGACGCGCTCACCGGGCTGGCGAACCGCCAGGGCATGGAAAATTACCTCGCCGGCATTTGCTCGCTCGCTTTCTCCAAACCGCACGTGCTCACCGTGGCGATGATTGATGTCGACCACTTCAAGGCGTACAACGACCACTACGGGCACGCCGCCGGCGATGTGGTGCTGGCTGCCGTCGGCAAAGCCATCGGCCAGTTTGCCGGACGCCGTCCCTACGATTTCTGTGGTCGCTATGGCGGCGAAGAATTCATCCTGTGCTGGTGCCAGTGCGATTCGACGCACGCCGCCGTCTCGGGCGAGCGCATCCGCACCGCTGTCGAAGCGCTCAACATCCCGCACGAAAAAAGTCCCCACGGGCGCATTACCGTCAGCATCGGCATCATGCAGGGCGCGCTCTCTTCCACCGAGCCGATGAAGAGCATCCGCGCGCTGATTGAACTGGCCGACCAGATGCTCTATCAAGCCAAAGTCGCCGGGCGCAACCGCGTTACCTTCCGCGCCGACACAGACACCCCCGGCACCAGCGCGCCCGATGCCGCCGCAGACTGCGCCAGCGCCGCTGGGCAAAACTGCACGCCGGCGCAGCCTGCCTGATATACAATCACAGCCACGAACACACCGCGTTCGTCTCTCCACACACCCGCAGGCAGAATTATTTTTACAGTCACGTACCGCGCAATGGACGCCCCCAGCACAGACGCCGTGCAATGGCGTCTTCCCAGCCAGTCTTCCCGGCTCGCGCCCGTCGAGTCGTGGTGGAATTTGCGCTTCAAAAACCCGGAACTGGAAGACCAGTACCTGCTTCACCTCGTCGAGCGCGACCGCAAGCTGACCCGCTACGCACTGGGCATTACCCTGTACGCCGGCTTTTTCCTCTGTCTGGCAGACCTGCGCCACCTGCCCGCACACGTCCCCACCTTCCCCATCATCAGCCGTATTCCCCTCTTTTTCCTGTGCTGGCTGGCGTGGATGGTGGCGTCCTTCCTGCCGCGTTTTACGCCGCGAATGCCCATGTTCACCGCCCTGTATTCCATGCTGGCGGTCTGCATGTTGTGTTCCAGCCAGTGGGTTTCCGGCCATTACGGCTATTTGCACTCCTACCAGCTTTTGCTGCTGCTCATCCTCTTTACGCCGCTGGTCGGCGGCATTCCGTGGCGCTATGCCGTGTGGCCTTGCCTGCTTTCCGCCATTTTGCTGGCGGTGCCCGAATGGCTCTACCAGCCCGATGCCACGCTGTGCCGGATGCACACCATCTATATCGCGCTGGCGATGATGGTAAGCCTCTTTTCCAGCCACACGCTGGAGCGTGTCACCCGCCACCACTTTCTCATCAACAACACCTTTCTGGAACAAAGCCGGCACGACCCGCTTACCGGGCTGCCCAACCGCCGCGACTTGCAGGCGCTGCTCGCGCGCCTGGTTCGTCAGGCCACGCGCGAACAGGCCTCGCTGGCCGTGGCGATGATTGATGTCGACCATTTCAAACGCTATAACGACCGCTACGGGCACGCCGCTGGCGACAACGTGCTCACCACCGTCGCGCACGCCATCGCCCGCCACGCCTCGCCCAAGCCCGATTACGTCGCCCGCTATGGCGGCGAAGAATTCATTGCCGTGTGGTTCCATCCCCAGCAAGACCTCCTCGCCCTGGGCGAAGGGCTGCGCCATGCCGTCGAAGCCACCGCCATCGAACACGCAGACAGCCACCACGGCAAGGTGACCGTCAGCGTCGGCATTACCAGCCACGTGCCAACCTGCGCCGAAGACCGCCACACGCTGCTGGACAACGCCGACCGCGCCCTCTATCTGGCCAAGGAAAGCGGGCGCAATCTGGTGTGCACGCACGAATGCGGCGCGGGCAAGGATGCGCAATCCGCCGTGCCTGCCGGTGCCAAGCCCTTTGCGCCGGGTGCCTACATCGCCGCCCTCACGCCGCGCGAGACCGCCATCACCCGCGAAGACCGCGCCCGTTTTGCCAGCTTGCGCGGCATCATCGAGCAGCCGCAACTGGTCAGCATGTTGATTATCACCATGATCATCAATCTCACGCTGATTGCTGCCAACTTCGTGCTGCCCGATGCCCCCGCCAGCCGCTTGCTGCTTAGCTCGCACACCTTTTTCCTCACGCCGCTGCTGTGCGCGGGCATCGCGCTGACGCGCCACGAATGGGCGCAACGCCTGTCCTGGCGCATCTTGCCGCTGTTCATCCTCGCTTACGGGCTGATTATCTGCTATGCCGGCTGGCTCTCCTTCCAGCATCAGGTCGACATTCCCTACGAGCTGCTGATGCTCCTGCTCTTCCAGAGCTACATGGTCGGCTCGCAGCACTGGGGCGTGGCGTGCGTGGTCGGCTGGACGATTACGCTCGCCTATCTCGTCCCCCGCATCCTCTTCCTGCCCACCACCGGCAACCTGTCGCACCTGCTGATTTCGTTTGTCCTCGTCAATTGCATGGGCGCGGCGCTTAGCGCCATTCAGGACCACCGGCGGCTGGATAGCTTCGTCAAGCAGGAAAAACTCAAATTCCTCGCCCAGCAAGATGCGCTCACCGGCCTGGCGAACCGGCAGGGGCTGGACAACTACCTTGCCAGCATCCGCCCGCTGCTGCCTGCCGCGCGCAATCAGCTCACCGCCGCGATGATTGATGTCGACTGGTTCAAAAACTATAACGACCACTACGGGCACGCGGCGGGCGATGCGGTGCTGGCTGCCGTCGGCAAAGTCATCGGCAAGCACGCCGGGCAGCGCCCCTATGATTTCTGTGGTCGCTATGGCGGCGAAGAATTCATCCTGTTCTGGTACCAGTGCGAACATCCTCAGGCCGCCCTTTTTGGCGAACGCATCCGCGCGGCGGTGGAGGCGCTCCAGCTCCCGCACGAAAAATCGCCCTACGAACACATCACCGTCAGCATCGGCATCGTCTCTGGCGATGCTACGGGCAGCGCGAACGGCAACGTCAACGAGCTGATTGAGCAAGCCGATGCCATGCTCTACCGCGCCAAACACGCCGGGCGCAACCGCGTGCTCGCCCGCTTTGAAGCCGAGCAAACCGCGCCCCGCCCGCAGCCTGCCGCCGCACCAAGCGGCGCACCGGCGCAGCCTGCCTGATGCCGCCAACGCCCGCCGCGCTGCGCCAGCAGTTTCTCGCCGCCACACACACGCTACGCAACGAACGCCGCGATTTTCCCGAATGGCGGCGGGGGCGCACGCATTACCTGCTGTGGGCAATCGACGTGGATACCCCCGAAGTGCGCGCGCGCGTGCAGGCGGCGCAACAGGCGCTCGATGGTTTGCTGCTTTCCCGCTATCAGCGCCAGCCGCACATTACGCTGGCGGTGTGCGGGTTTGCCGCACAATCTTCCGCGCCCGCGCCCGATGAAATCGACGCGCAGCACATCGCCGCGCAGCTTGCCGCGCTGCGCGCGCGCAATCTGGACGTTTTCCGCATCGAAATCGGCGCGCTGGAAAGTTTCGCCGCCGCCCCGTTTCTTACCGTGCACGGTGCCGCGCAGCAATTTGCCTCGCTGCGCCATTGCCTGCATACGGACACACACGATGCGCAGCACCCGCAAGGCGCGTATGTGCCGCACGTCACCGTCGGCCTCTATGCCGACGCCTGGCCGTGCGCGCAGGTGGCGGAACGTTTTGCCTTGCTTGCTGATGCGCCGCCGCTGGCGCTCACGGTGCGCCGTCTTCACCTGCTGGGCTACGAAGCCGCTGAAATTGGCGGCGCGCTGTTTACGCTTGCCGAATACGATTTGACCAGCGGGCAGATGCACTGGCGCGCGCGCCGCGCCGACAGGCCGTGGCTGGTTCAGCCGTAACTTTTGCTGACAAAGGGAATTTCCGCCTCGCCGCGCCGCCGGTTGATGACGCGCGCCAATACAAAGAAAAAATTGCCCATCAGATTGCACAAACGCGGCAGCACGGGGGGAATTTCCCGCCCTTCCGCCTCGATGCGCACCATCAGCCGCACCGCGCGTTTCGCCGCCGAACAGGCCTGATACAAATACGGCACGGGCAGCGCGCCACGCGGCAGGATAAAGCCCGCGTGTGCATCGCGCACTTCTTCGCGGTAGTGTTCCAGCCGGGCGCGCAGCCAGTCCACGTCGGCATCAGTCACCGCCAGCCGCCCGCGCAATGAGCCATTGAGGTGAAACGCCAGCGGTTGCAGGCGGTCGAGATCAGCGGCGATGTCCGCCATTTCGGGCGGCAGCAGCGACAGCGCCGAGCCAATCAGCCCGCATAGCTCATCGGTGGCGACCTCGTAATCGCACAGCCAGGAAGTCTCGTAGAGGAAGGGATAGCAAATTTCGTCGCGCAACGCGCCCGCTGCTTTCATGCTGGTTTCTCCTTGCGGGCGCGTTCAGTCCGTGCCGCCCACCGTGAGGTTGTCGATGCGCAGCGTCGGCTGCCCGACGCCCACCGGCACGCTTTGCCCGTGCTTGCCGCAGGTGCCGATGCCGGGGTCAAGCGCCATGTCGTTGCCAATCATGCGCACGCGGGTGAGCACGTCCGGCCCGTTGCCAATCAGCGTCGCGCCCTTCACCGGACGGGTGATTTTGCCGTTTTCAATCAAATAGGCTTCGGAAGCGGAAAAGACGAATTTGCCCGAGGTAATGTCCACCTGCCCGCCGCCGAAATTCGCCGCGTACAAGCCTTTGGGCACCGAGGCGATGATTTCTTCCGGCGCGTGCGCACCGCCCAGCATGTAGGTATTCGTCATGCGCGGATAAGGCAGATGGGCGAAGGATTCGCGCCGCCCGTTGCCGGTGCTCGCCACGCCCATCAAGCGCGCGTTCAGCGTGTCTTGCAGATAACCGACCAAAATGCCGTTTTCAATCAGCGTGGTGCATTGCGTCGGCGTGCCTTCGTCATCCACGCTCAGCGAGCCGCGCCGCTCCGCCAGCGTGCCGTCATCGACAACGGTGACGCCCTCGGCGGCGACGCGCTCGCCCAGCCGCCCGGAAAAGGCCGACGTGCCACGGCGGTTGAAATCGCCTTCCAGCCCGTGGCCGATAGCCTCATGCAGCAAAATGCCCGGCCAGCCCGGGCCGAGCACCACGGTCATTTCCCCTGCCGGTGCGGGCGAAGCGGCAAGATTGGTGCGCGCCTGATGCACTGCCTCGCGCGCCAGCCGGTGCAGCAATTCGTCATCCAGCCGGTGCAGCGCAAAGCGCCCGCCGCCCCCGGCGTGGCCTTGTTCGCGGCGGCCATTTTCGGTGAGGATGACGGTCACCGACACCCGCACCAGCGGGCGCACGTCTGCCGCCATCTGCCCGTCATGGCGGGCGATGAGCACCACTTCCCACGACAGCGACAAGCCCGCCATGACTTCGAGCACGCGCGCATCTTCGGCGCGGGCGAATTGTTCCAGCCGGTGCAGCAGGCGCACCTTGTCGGTGGCGTCCATCTGATGCAGCGGGTTCTCCGCGCCATAGAGCGCGGGCACGGCATGGGGACGCGGCGCGCACACGCGCCCTTGCCCGCCAGCGGCGGCAATGGCGCGCGTGGTATCCACCGCCGAGCGCAATGCCTCGGCGCTGATGTCGTCGGAATAGGCAAAGGCGGTTTTTTCGCCGCAAATGGCGCGCACGCCCACACCCTGGTCAATGCTGAAACTGCCGGATTTGACGATGCCTTCTTCGAGGTTCCAGCCCTCATAGCAGGCGTGCTGAAAGTAGAGGTCGGCGTAATCGAGCCGGTGCGCCATCAGGCGGGAGAAGGTGTGTTCCAGCGCCGCATCATCGAGTTCGTGGGCGGCAAGCAAAACCGGACGGGCAATGGCGAGCGCGTCCGGTGCGGTAACGGGGGCATTCATGGTGACGGGGTCAAAAGAAGAAACAGCGCGCGGGAATGATCCGCCTTCTGGGGGCGTTTTCAGAATACACGGTGACTGAGCGCGGGCAGCATGGCGCGCACCTGCTGCAAGCGCAGGGTGGTGCATTTGGCAACCACCACGCCTTCGCCCTGCGCCTGCTGCGCGAGAATTTCGCCCCAGGGGTCGACAATCATGCTTTGCCCCCAGGTGTTGCGCCCGCTTTCGTGGCGCCCGCCCTGCGCGCTGGCGATGACGTAGCACTGGTTTTCGATGGCGCGCGCACGCAGCAACACTTCCCAGTGCGCCTGCCCGGTGCCGTAGGTGAAGGCCGCCGGCAAGACAATCATGTCCACGCCGGAAAACTTGCGGAACAGTTCGGGAAAGCGCAGGTCATAACACAGCGCCACGCCCACGTGCCCAAACGGCGTGTGAAACGAGCACACGTCGCGCCCCGGCTCCATCACCGCCGATTCGTCATAGCGCTCGCTGCCGCGTTCCAGGCTGAACAGGTGCACCTTGTCGTAGCGCAGCACGCGCTCGCCCTGCGGGTTGAAGACCAGCAGGCTGTTGCGCACCTTGCCTTGCGATTCACCACGCAGCGGCACGGTGCCGCCGACCAGCCAGATGCCGTGACGCGCCGCCAACTGGCGCAGGAAATCTTGCAACGGCCCTTCTCCGTCTGCCTCGGCGTGTTGCAGTGCGCCGTCTTCGCGCATTCCGATGAGCGGGAAAAATTCCGGCAACGCCACCATCTGCGCCCCTGCCTGCACCGCTTTGGCCACCAGTTGTTCCGCGCAGGCGCAATTGGCCTGCACTTGCATACTGGAAACCATCTGAACGGCGGCTACACACACATCTTGGTTCATGCGTTTTCTCCGGAAACGGGGCGCGCGCACGATGCGCACAATCGCCGCCAAGTATACGCCAGTGACGCCGTGAAATGTAAAAACTCCGCGCACGCGCGCCTTTAGCGGCGCATGTCCTTGGGCAGCGGGCGGCGGGCGATTTCGATGTTTTTGGTCAGCTCGCGCCCGTCGCGCAAAAACACAAACTTCGCCGAATCGCCGGGGCGGATGGCTGCCACGCGCGTTTGCATGTCTTTCGGGCTGGCAATCGGCTGGTCGTCGATGGCCAGCAGAATGTCGCCCGGCTCCACGCCCGCCTTGTAGGCGGGGCCTTCGGTGAGCACACCGGCAATGAGCGTTTTGGCACCACTATCCTGCACGCGGAACGATTCCGCCAGTTCCGGCGTGAGTTCCTGAATTTCCACGCCAATCCAGCCACGGGTGACCGTGCCGTGGGCGATGATTTCTTCCATCACATGGCGCACCAGCGACACCGGAATGGCAAAACCAATGCCCAATGAACCGCCGCTGCGCGAAAAAATCGCCGTGTTGATGCCCACCAGATTGCCGCTGCCATCGACCAGCGCGCCGCCGGAATTGCCCGGGTTGATGGCGGCATCGGTCTGAATGTAGTTTTCAAACGTGCTTAGCCCCAACTCACTGCGCCCCAGCGCCGAGACAATGCCCATCGTCACCGTCTGGCCGACGCCAAACGGGTTGCCAATCGCCAGCACCACGTCGCCAATGCGCAGGCTCTCGTTGCCCGCGAAGGTAATCGCGGGCAGCGCCTCGTTGCTGTCGATTTTCAGCACCGCCAAATCCGATTCCGGGTCCGACCCCACCAGCCGCGCCGGAAAGGTGCGCCCGTCGCTGAACCCCACTTCGATGCCTTCGCCGTTTTCGATAACGTGGTTGTTGGTCAGCACATAGCCGTCTTCCGACACCATCACACCGGAACCAAAGCCGCTATCGGCTTCACTGTCGTCTTCGGGCAGCAGCACATCGCCTTCGCCCTCAAAAAAGCGGCGCAAAAACGGGTCTTCCAGCAGCGGGTTGGGCGTGCGCTCGCGCACCGCCTCGGGCGAGAGCGCCACCACAATGCTCACCACCGCCGGCAGCGCCCGCTGTGCTGCCGTGGCATACGACAGCGTATTACCCGCGCCCGCGCCCGTGCCTGCCGGGTTGACCGCCTCTTGCGCCACGCGCACCACGGCTGCCGCGCCGCCCCTGCCCAGCCATTGTGGCTGGAATACCGAGACCGCGAACAGGGCAGCGGCGACAATCGTCACCGCCTGTGCAAAAATGAGCCAAATCTGTTTCATTCACTTTCCTGCACGCAAACCATCATGACCGGACACGCCCCCCGCATCGCACTTGCCGAACTCGTCGACCATCTGGACACCTATCTGGACGCCGCCCGCTTTAAGGATTATTGCCCAAACGGCTTGCAAGTGGAAGGCAGACCCAAGATTGCCCGTCTGCTCACGGGGGTCAGCGCCTGCCAGGCGCTGCTCGATTACGCCGTGGCACACAATTTTGATGCCGTGCTGGTGCATCACGGCTATTTCTGGCGCAACGAAAGTCCGCGCATCACGGGGCTGCGCCGCCGGCGCCTCGGCACGCTGATTCATAACGACATCAGCTTGATCGCCTACCACCTGCCGCTGGATGCCCACCCCGAATGCGGCAACAACGCGCAAATCGCGCAGCGTTTCGGCTGGCAGCCCAGCGGGCATTTTGGCGACGAAGACCTCGGCTGGCTGGGCACGCCGCCCGCGCCCATCCGGCTGGATGCGCTGGCGCACCAACTGGCGCAAAGCTACGGGCGCGAACCGCTGGTCATTGGGGATGCCGGGCGCACCGTCCGCACGCTGGCGTGGTGCAGCGGCGGCGCGCAAGGCTGGTTTGAAGCCGCCATTGACGCTGGGGCGGACGCTTTCATTACCGGCGAAATTTCCGAACCCTGCACCCATCTTGCACGCGAATCCGGCGTTGCCTTCCTCGCCTGCGGCCACCACGCCACCGAACGCGACGGCATCCGCGCGCTGGGCGAACACATCCACCAACACTGCGGCATTGCCGTGGAATTTCTCGACGTTGCCAACCCGGTCTGACCGCCCATGTCCCTCCCCGCGCAGAGCACAGCGGCAGAAACCCTCACCCACCCCAAATACCGCCCGGACATCGACGGACTGCGCGCGGTGGCGGTGCTTGCCGTGGTCGCCTTCCACGCCTTCCCGCGCTGGCTGCCGGGCGGGTTTGTCGGCGTGGATATTTTCTTCGTCATCTCGGGCTATCTGATTTCCACCATCCTGCTGGAAAACCTTGCACGCGGCACCTTCAGTTTTGCCACCTTCTACATGCGCCGCATCCGGCGCATCTTTCCGGCGCTGGCAGTGGTGTTGGCGGCAACCTTCGCCTTTGGCTGGTACAGCCTGTTTGCTGACGAGTTTGCCGCGCTGGGCAAGCACATGGCGGGCGGCGCGGGCTTTGTTGCCAACATCGTGCTGTGGTTTGAAGCGGGCTATTTCGACACCGCCTCGGAACTCAAACCGCTGCTGCATCTGTGGAGCCTGGGCATTGAAGAGCAGTTTTACCTCGTCTGGCCGCTGCTGCTGTGGTGGGCGTGGCGGCGGACATTCAACCCGTTGGCGCTCATCGTGCTGTTGCTGCTGGCGTCGTTTGCCGCCAACGTGTTTTTGCTTCCGCGCGATGTGACGGCGACGTTTTACGCGCCCTATACCCGTTTTTGGGAATTGCTCGCCGGTAGCCTGCTGGCGTGGTGGCACCTGCGCCCGACGCCCAATGAAGAAAAACATGGCAACGCGCTTTCCCTTGCCGGTTTTGCGCTGCTGGCGCTCAGTTTCTGGCAAATCACCAAGTCCACACCCTTTCCCGGGGCGTGGGCGGCGGTGCCCGTGGCGGGGGCGTTTTGCGTCATCGCCGCAGGGCAGCGGGCGTGGTTGAACCGTGTGCTGCTCTCAAACCGTGTGGCGGTGTTTTTTGGCCTGATTAGTTTTCCGCTGTATCTGTGGCACTGGCCGCTGCTGGCCTTCGCCCGCATCATCGAAGGCGGCACACCTGCGCGCAGCGTGCGCATTGCGGCAGTGTTGGCGGCGATTGTTCTGGCGGCGCTGACCTGGCGCTTCATCGAACGAGCGCTGCGCTTCGGCGGCAACGGCAAGGCAAAGGCGATTGCGCTGGCGGTGACGGTGGCGGCGCTGGGGTATGTTGGCGCGATCACCTGGTTCATGGGCGGTTTTCCAGCGCGCGCTGCCACCCAGTCGCACCTAACCCACCAACTCGGTTGGGGCAGCGACCCGCAGGACGATTTTTGCAAACAGCGTTTTTTCACTGACACCTTCCGCCCGCAGTTTTGCCGCCTCACTCCGAACCAGCCCGACCCCGCCATCGTGCTCATTGGCGATTCCAAAGCCTGGCATTTCTTTCACGGGCTAAACAAACGCGCACAGCAACACAGCGCAGGCGTGCTGGCGCTCAATCAAGGCGGCTGCACCGCCTTTCTCGGCTTCACCCGCGCCGGACGCAAGCACGAAGACTGCGTGCAAACCACAGAAACAGCGCTGCGGCTGGCGTATGAAGCCGATTCGGTCAAAACCGTCGTCTTTGCCTTCAGCCCGCATTGGCCGGGCGAAGAAGACGCTTTCCTGCACGCGCTGCCCGCACAAACCGACGCCGCGCGCGAGCGCGCCATTCAGGAAACCCTCGCCCGCCACCTTTCCGCCCTGCTGGCGCGCGGCAAACACATCGTTTTCATCCGCAACAACGTCGCGATTGATTTTGACCCGCACACCTGCGTCACCCATCGCCCCCGCCCGCCCGCGAAAACCGTTTGTGGCACCGCGCGCAACGTCTGGCAGGATGCCACCGATGCGCGGCTGCGCGCCGCCATCGACGGCGTGCTGGCGCGATTTCCGCAGGTGCGCACATTTGACCTTGCCGACGTGCTCTGCGATGCCACGCGCTGCCCGGGCGTGGCAGACGACAAATTGCGCTACCGCTCTTCCGGCCACCTTTCCGCCGACGGCTCCGACCTCGTCGCGGAAAAACTCTGGCTAGAGATGGT
>JAFZMK010000084.1 GCA_017553285.1 Rhodocyclaceae bacterium | reverse complement strand
GGCAATGCCGGAAATCGCCAGCGCCACGTCCGCGTCCGCTTGCCGCAACGCACCTTCGGCCATGGCACGGGCGACGGCTTCGCTCACCGCGCCCTGCTCGTCCAGCAGCGCCTCGGGCACGTGCAATTGGCGCGTTTTGGCGGCATTGGCATAGGTCACCCAGCCGCAGGAAAACCACGCCGAACTGCCTGCAATCGCCGTCAGCGCGCTCGCCACCAGCCCGCCCGTGCAACTCTCGGCGCAGGCCAACACCTGTTGTTGTTGCTGCAAATATCGCCCGATTTCCGCCGCCAGCGCCACCAGCGGCGCGGGCAAGACTGTTTCCGCACTCATCCGCCCTGCCCCCAGAAATGCACCAGCGCCAGCAACACGGCAAGGGCGTAGCCAGCGGCGGCGATGTCGTCCATCATCACGCCCAAGCCGCCATGCAGCGCGCGGTCAAGCTGGCGCACCGGCGGCGGTTTGGCAATATCGAACAAGCGAAACAGCGCCACCGCCAGCGCCTGCCACAGCAGCGAAGACGGCGTGAAAACCAGCACCAGCCAGACGGCGACCATTTCGTCCCAGACAATCGCGCCGGGGTCTTGCGCGCCCATGTCGGCGGCGGTGCGCTCGCACACCCACACGCCCAGCAAGAAACTGGCGGGCAACAACACCCACCACGCCACTTGCGGCAAACACGCCGCCAGCGGCAAGAACAACAGCCAGGCGGCGAGCGAACCAAACGTGCCCGGCGCTTTCGGCGCCAGCCCGGAGCCAAACCCCAGCGCCAACACATGCGCCGGATGCGCCCGCAAAAACGCCCAGTCTGCTCGCACGCCCATCACGCGCCCTCCTGCTCTGTGGCGGGGAAATGTTCAAAACCGGCAAACGCGCCCAGCGCCACTTCCTGCCCGGCACCATCAAGCAGCCGCACCGTCTCGCCCGTCTCGCAGCGGCCAATGCAATGCAGCGGCAGCGACAACGTCACCCCCGCCTGCCGCACTTCTTCGTGCAAGGAAGCGGGCGCAGCAAACAGCAGTTCGTAATCATCGCCGCCTGCCAGCACCGCCTGCATCGCCTGTTCGCGCGATGCGCCCATTTGCTGCAACGCCGCCAGCGGCAGCGCATCCAGCCACAGTTCCGCGCCCAGTTTGGAGGCGCGCAACAAATGCCCCAAATCCGCCAGCAGCCCGTCGGAAACATCCAGCATCGCCGTCGCCCGCACCGCCAGCAGCCGCCCCAGCGCCAGACGCGGTTGCGGACGGTGCAACGCCGCCAGACACGCCGCGCGCGCTTCGTCCGGCAATGCCAGCGTCCCTTGCGCACACTGCAAACCCAGCGCCGCGCGCCCGGGCTGACCGCTCACCCACAATTCATCGCCCGCGCGCGCACCATTGCGGCGCACGGCGCGCTGTTGCGGCACCTCGCCCAGCAGCGTCACCGTCGCCGCCAGCGGCCCGCGCGTAGTGTCTCCGCCCACCAGCGCCACGCCATAGGCTTTGGCGCAGGCATACAAACCTTCGGCAAACGCCGCCAGCCAGTCGTGGCGGACTTCCGGCAGCGTCAGCGCCAGCGTTGCCCAGCGCGGGCAGGCGGCCATCGCCGCGATGTCTGACACGCTCACCGCCAGGGTTTTCCAGCCCACATCGGCGGGCGCATCGTCGGGCAAAAAATGCGTGCCCGCCACCAGTGTGTCGCACGTCACCGCCAGCGCCTGCTGCTGTGGCAGCAGCAGCGCGCAATCATCGCCACCGGCGAGCAGCGCGCCCGCGACCGGACGCGAAAAATAACGGCGAATCAGGTCAAACTCGGCATTCATGCGCCGTATTGTCGCACCGCAATCCCATTTGTTTACAACCGTTCTGCACAAAAACCCTTGCGCCCGCGCCGCGCCCGGTCTCTGCCGCCCGGACGTACAAACAAAAAACCCCGCACAGCCAACGGCCATGCGGGGATGCGCTTGACAAGCGCTCACACCCTGCCCCGCGCAGGCGGGGCGGACGGGCGCGGATCACTCACGGAAGGGATTGGGCGCCGGAGTCTTGTCGCTGGAAGGCGGCAGGGTCGGCAGCGTAATCTTCGGCTGATCGCCCGTGAGGGTCTTCAGGAAGGCCACAATCTGACCACGCTCCGCAGCGGAGAATTCACGCCCCAGTTGCAGACGACCCATGATGTCCACCGCTTGATCCAGGGTGCGGGCAGCGCCGTCGTGGAAGTACGGATAGGTCAGTTCCACGTTACGCAGCGTCGGCACCTTGAAGTTGAAGCGGTCGGCATCCTTGCCGGTGACGGCAGCACGACCTTCGGCGGGCAGCGCAGCCTTGTACTCGGCGACCACGCCCATTTTCTGGAACGAGGTGCCGCCGGCAGCCGGGCCATTGTGGCAAGCCACACAGCCGCTGTCCTTGAAGAGTTTCCAGCCGGCCAGTTCATCCGCCGACAGCGCCTTGTCGTCGCCTTGCAGCCACTTGTCAAAGCGGGAATTGGGCGTGACCAGGGTTTTTTCAAACTCGGCGATGGCTTCGGTGATCTTGTCGATGTCGGCCTTCTCGGTGCCAAAGGCAGCCTTGAACTTCGGCGCATAGCCCGGGATGGAGTTGATCACATCCACAGCCAGATCATGCGGCATACTCATTTCCGGACCCGCCTGAATCGGGCCGGCAGCCTGCGCTTTCAGGTCCGCCGCGCGGCCATCCCAGAACTGGGCGAGCGCGAAGCTGGAGTTGAGCACGGTGGGCGCGTTGATCGGGCCTGCCGTCCATTTGTGACCAATGGAGGTTTGCAGGTTGTCCGTGCCACCCATCGCCAGGTTGTGGCAGGTGTTACAGGAAATGATGCCCGAGGCGGACAGACGCGGGTCGAAATAGAGCATTTCGCCCAGTTCGACTTTCGCCGCATTCAGACCTTTCGGCGCCTGGATGGGCTGGATGGGTTCATCCGTGCGGGGGCTGGCAGCAAAGCTGGCGCAGGCCGCGAGAGTCCAAGCAAGTGCCACGGCACATGTGAGTTTGGCAGGTTTCATATAGCGCACTCCTGTTTAAGTGGGAAGAGATCTCTACCTAACCCCGCCTGCTGCGGGGCGGCGTAATGTTTACGCCAACGGCGGGCTTCTGCAAGCAAAAACGATAGAAAATTGCTATAACCCCTGAAAAAGTCAACTTCAGCCCATTTGCCGGATAAACGTTACAGGAACTTACTGGCCGCAACCGGCAATGTTGCTATAATAGTTCGCTTGGTCTGAGGAAACCGATATGGATCTCGAACTTGCCCGCTACAACATGGTCGAACAACAGCTTCGCCCGTGGGACATTACCAATCAGGACGTGCTGGATCTCTTCCGCAACGTGCGCCGCGAAGACTTCGTGCCGCCCGCGCACCGCAATCTCGCCTTTGCCGACCTGGAATTGCCCATCGGCCACGGTCAGTTCATGCTCAAGCCCATCATCGAAGGCAAGTTGCTGCAAGCGGCCTGCCCGCGCGCGGGCGATCGGGTACTGGAAATCGGCACTGGCACCGGCTGGTTCGCCGCCTTGCTGGCACAACGCGCCGAGCACGTCACCAGCGTCGAGCGCATTGCCGAGCTGGCGCAGGGCGCGCGCTCCAACCTCGCCTATGCCAACATCAAAAACGTCGAAGTGGCGGAAGGCGACGCGCTCACCGAGGCGCTGGCGGCAAACGACCCTTTCCACCTCATCATCGCCACCGGCAGCGTCCCCACCCTGCCGGCGAACTGGCAAGCGCTGCTCGCCCCCGGCGGGCGCCTGATTGCCGTCATCGGTCAGCCGCCCGTGCAGCAAGCCGTGCTGCTGGAACACACCGGCGAGCAAATCCGCCGCCGCGTGCTGTTTGAAACCTGCATTCCGCTGCTGGAAGGGGCGCAGGCGACGCAGTTCGTTTTCTGAGCGCTGCCCGCGCGCGCACACAAAAAAACGGCACCGCGCACGGTGCCGTTTTTGTTTGCGTGTTTGCGCCTTCGCGCGCGATGGCGATTACTGTTCGCAGCTTTTCAGCACAAACTCGCGCAACCGCTGCATTTCCTGCGCCCGCGCCGCGCCTTCCAGCGCCACCGGTTTGCCATCGCTGCCCATGCGGGCGACTTCTGTCCCCGATGCCATCAGCTTGAGCTGCCTGCGCGCCTCCTGACACTCAACTGCCTTGGCCTGCGCGGACGCTTGCGATTGTTCTGGCGACGCTGCCGGAGCGCCACCGGTATGCGCCGAATCGCTTTGGCCGATTGCGGACGAAGCGGCATTCGGCGCAGCGGCAGGCGCACTGGAAGCAGACGATGGCGCGATGGTTGTTTTTTGCGCCTCCTGCCCATCCGGCGGCGGCGTGTGCGTGAAATTCACCGTGCCGTTGGCGTCTTTCCAGCGATAAATCTGCTGGGCAGACGAGGAAAGCGGCAAGGTCATCACCACCAGCGCCAGCGCGCCGGGCAGAAAGCGGGAAAAGAGTCGGCGTTGCATGGAAAGCTCCCGTCGGGGTTACAAAGGGATGTATGCCCGCAGGCAATGCCCGATATAATACCTGTCTTTGCCGCGAGGATGACAATATGCGACTGCTCCAGGAAGCGCTCACCTTTGACGACGTACTGCTCGTACCCGCCCACTCTGCTGTTTTGCCGCGAGACGTCTCACTCAGCAGCCGCATCAGCCGCAACATTCCCGTCAACATCCCGCTCATTTCCGCCGCCATGGACACCGTCACCGAAGCGCGGCTGGCCATCGCGCTGGCGCAGGAAGGCGGCATCGGCATCATCCACAAAAATCTGGATGCCGCCACGCAGGCTGCCGAGGTGCGCAAGGTCAAGCGTTTTGAGTCCGGCATCCTGAAAGACCCGATGACCGTGCCGCCCACCATGAAAGTGGGCGACGTGCTCGCGCTCACCCGTCTGCACCGCTTTTCCGGTCTGCCCGTCGTCGACGGCAAAACCGTGGTCGGTATTGTCACCAACCGGGATTTGCGCTTTGAGCCAAACCTCGACCAGCCCGTGGCCAACATCATGACGCCGCAAGAGCGCCTCGTCACCGTGCGCGAAGGTGCCAGTCTGGACGAAGCCCGCGAACTGATGCGCAAACATCGTCTGGAGCGCGTGCTGATTCTCAACGCGCAGGGCGAACTGGCCGGGCTGATTACGGTCACCGACATGAAAAAGGCCTCCGAACACCCGCTGGCTGCCAAAGATGAACACGGGCGGCTGCGCGTGGGCGCGGCCATCGGCGTGGGCGAAGGCACCGAAGAGCGCGCCGCCCAACTGGCCGAAGCCGGTGTCGACGTCATCGTCGTCGACACCGCCCACGGTCACTCGCAAGGCGTGCTGGACCGCGTGCGCTGGGTCAAGCGCACTTTCCCGCACATCGATGTCATCGGCGGCAACATCGCCACCCATGATGCCGCCCGCGCCCTGTGCGACATGGGCGCCGACGGCGTCAAGGTCGGCATCGGCCCCGGTTCCATCTGCACCACCCGCATCATCGCCGGTGTCGGTATGCCGCAGATTACCGCCATTGAAAACGTCTCGCGCGCGCTCGAAGGCACGGGCGTTGCCCTCATTGCCGACGGCGGCATCCGCTATTCGGGCGACATCGCCAAAGCGCTGGCCGCCGGCGCCAACACCGTCATGCTCGGCAGCCTCTTTGCCGGCACGGAAGAAGCCCCCGGCGACACCGTCCTCTACCAAGGTCGCAGCTACAAGAGCTATCGCGGCATGGGTTCGCTGGGCGCGATGAAAAAAGGCGCGGCAGACCGCTATTTTCAGGAAGACAACGCCGGCAACGTCGACAAACTCGTCCCCGAAGGCATCGAAGGCCGCGTGCCCTACAAAGGGCCGGTGGCTGCCGTCATCCACCAGCTCACCGGCGGGCTGCGCTCCAGCATGGGCTATCTGGGCTGCCCCTCCATTGCCGACATGCACCAAAAAGCGCAGTTCGTCAAAATCACCGCTGCCGGTATGCGTGAATCGCATGTGCATGACGTGCAAATCACCCAGGAAGCCCCCAACTATCAAATCAGCCCCGGAATGTGATGAACCGCTCCGCCCGCAAAATCCTCATTCTCGACTTCGGATCGCAAGTCAGCCAGCTCATCGCCCGCCGCGTGCGCGAAGCGCAAGTCTATTGCGAACTCGTTGCCTTCGACATCGACGACGACTTCATCCGCGCCTTCCAGCCCGCCGGCATCATCCTCTCGGGCGGACCCAATTCCACCTACGACGCCACGCAATGGCGCGCGCCCGAAATCATTTTCCAGCTTGGCGTGCCCATCCTCGGCATCTGCTACGGAATGCAAACCCTCGCCAGCCAGTTGGGCGGCGAAGTCAGCGCCTCCGACAAACGCGAATTCGGCCACGCCCGCATCCGCGCCCGTGGACACAGCCGTCTGTTTGACGGCATTGAAGACGCCCGCAGCCCGGAAGGTCACGGTCTGCTGGAAGTCTGGATGAGCCACGGCGACAAGGTCACCGCCCTGCCCTCCGGCTTTCAGGTCATCGCCGAGACCGACTCCTGCCCCATCGCCGCCATGGCGGACGAAGCGCGCGGCTACTACGGCGTACAGTTTCACCCCGAAGTCACCCACACCCTGCAAGGCAAAGCCATCCTCTCGCGCTTTGTGCATGAAATCTGCGGCTGCGGGCACGACTGGACGATGCCCAATTATCTTGAAGAAGCCGTCGCCCGCATCCGCGAACAGGTCGGCGACGAAGAAGTCATCCTCGGGCTGTCTGGCGGCGTCGATTCCAGCGTCGCCGCCACGCTCATCCACCGCGCCATTGGCGAGCAGCTCACCTGCGTGTTCGTCGACCACGGTCTGCTGCGCCTGAACGAAGCCCGGCAAGTGCTCGACATGTTCGTCGGCCAGCTACACGCCAAAGTCATTCATGTGGATGCCAGCGAGCAATTCCTCGGCCAGCTTGCCGGTGTCACCGACCCCGAAGCCAAGCGCAAAATCATTGGCCGCGAATTTGTCGAAGTTTTCCAGCGCGAAGCGCGCAAACTGCCCAACGCCCGCTGGCTCGCCCAAGGCACCATCTACCCGGACGTCATCGAATCGGGCGGCGGCAAAAGCAAAAAAGCCCACACCATCAAAAGTCACCACAACGTCGGCGGTCTGCCTGAAACACTCGGTCTCAAACTGCTTGAACCACTGCGCGATCTCTTCAAAGACGAAGTGCGTCAACTCGGTCTTGCCCTCGGTCTGCCGCACGACATGCTCTACCGTCACCCCTTCCCCGGCCCCGGTCTGGGCGTGCGCATCCTGGGCGAAGTCCGGCGCGACTATGCCGACCTGCTGCGTCAGGCCGACGCCATCTTCATTGATGAGCTGCGCGCGCACGACTGGTACGACAAAGTCAGCCAGGCATTCGCCGTCTTTTTGCCGGTGAAAAGCGTCGGCGTCATGGGCGACGGGCGCACCTACGAATACGTTGTCGCGCTGCGCGCCGTGCAAACGCAGGATTTCATGACCGCTCACTGGGCAGAACTCCCCCACAGCCTGCTCGGCCACGTCGCCAACCGCATCATCAACGAAGTGCGCGGCATCAACCGCGTGGTCTACGACATCTCCGGCAAACCCCCGGCAACGATTGAGTGGGAATAACGCCCGCCCTGGCAGGCGGCGGGCATTGTGACCGCCAGCGCCCTCAACCAACCGAAGCGGAACCTCTAATGCGCTACACAATGCGCGAACAGGGCATCACCTTCGACGGCGTGCGCTATCACCTTGCCAAACTCCGCAAAGCGGGCATCCTGCGCCGCGAAGGGGCGGCGAGAGGTGGCAGATGGATTGTTGAAGCGCCGCATTGATGCCGTAGCAGAAAGCGCAGATCCCCCGCACGACAGGATATCCTTCCGATGAAAATCCGCGTTCTGCACTACTTCCTTGCCGTCGCCCGCGAGGGCAACATGAGCGCCGCCGCCGCTGCGCTGCATGTGACGCAACCCACGCTCTCGCGCCAGTTGGCGGAACTGGAGGACGAACTCGGCGTGCGGCTGTTCGTGCGTCAAAGCCACGGCGTTGCACTCACTGCCGACGGGTTGCGCCTGCGCGAGCGCGCCGGGGAGATTCTTGACCTGCTGGAAAAAACGCGCGCCGAATTTGCCGCGCCCGGCAAGGCGCTTGCCGGCGATGTGCATATCGGCTGCGGCGAGACGCGCGAAGTGCGCCATCTGGCGCGCGCCATGCAGCGGGTGCAGCAGGCGCACCCGAGCGTGCGCTTCCACATCCACAGCGGCAACGCCGACGACGTAACAGCGCGGCTGGACGAGGGACTGCTGGATTTTTGCGTGCTCATCGAGCCGGCGAATTTGAGCAAATACGACTCCATGCGCCTGCCCGGAAAAGACGTGTGGGGCGTGATTACGCCAAGCGGCAGCGCGCTGGCCGCCCTGCCGCACGTCACGCGGGCGGATTTGCAGGGGCAGCCGCTCATCCTCTCGCGGCAGGCCATGCAGCGCGGCGCCGCGCCCAATGCGTTTGCCGACTGGTTCGGCGAGGATTTGGAGCGCCTGCACGTCGCCGCCACTTACAACCTCGCCTACAACGCCGCAGTGATGGCGCGCTGCGGCCTGGGGCATGTGGTGGGGCTGGACGGGCTGGCGGACACCCGTGAAGGCAGCGGGCTGAGCTTCCGCCTGCTCGAGCCGCGTCTGGAAAGCAAATGGAACGTGGCGTGGAAAAAAAGCCGCCTGTTTTCCCCCGCAGCCGAGGCATTTTTCCACGCGCTGCACGCAGAACTGGGCGGCGGTGATATGCCCGGAAAGTAACGCACGGCATACAAAAAAAGTAATGGCGCATTGCGCCGTCTGCCCGTACATTCCATCCACGCCGCGCCGGCGGCGTACTGGACGCAAAGGAGCAGACGATGACCACACACATGCCAACGGGCAAGACCGCCAACAGCAAAACCGCCGCCGCCCTGCTCTGCTGCCTTGCCATTGCAGCCTCTGCCGCACACGCACAGGAAAACGCCGCCATGAACATCATCGTGAAGTCCGACGCGCATGAAGTTGTCTGCGCCCTCAACGCCAGCCGCGCGGCGCGCGATTTGCTCGCGCAACTGCCGCTGGAAATGGACATCAGCGACTACGCCGGAAAAGAAAAAACATTTTCCCCGCCCAAAAAGCTGGATACCACAGACGCCACGCTTGCCGCCGGCACAAAAGGCAGCCTCGCCTATTTCGCCCCGTGGAACAACGTGGTGCTGTTTTACCGCGACGGCGGCCCGTTCAGCGGGCTGTATGAACTGGGCGAATGCGCCAGCGGCGCAACCGCCATTGAAAAACTGCGCGGGCGCGTCACCGTGTCTGCGCATGAATAGACATCCCCCATTTTTTTCAGGAGCACAATCATGGAACGACGCACATTCGCAAAAATCATCGCTGCCAGCGGCGCGGCGCTGGCCGGATTCCCCGCTATCGCGCAAACCGCAACACAGGAGAAACACTCGATGAAAACGGAAGACCTTTCACTGGTGCAGGAATGGGACAAAACCTTCAAGCTGAGCGACAAAGTCACGCACAGCAAAGTCACATTTCCCAACCGTTTCGGCATCACGCTGGCCGCTGACCTCTATATCCCCAAAGGTGCCAGCGGCAAGCTGCCGGCG